>CALLKB010000099.1 GCA_938008575.1 uncultured Cytophagaceae bacterium
TCCGTACGCCAGCAATGTGGATACGGGTGATCAAATTTCTGAACGTTAAAAGCCTTGTTTTCTGTTTTCAATTGGATGGCAATACGCTCATCAACAGATAAATATTTATCGCGGCCTTGTTTGATTTTGGCCGCTTCTTTTTCCTCTTCACTTAAATAAGCCTCTTTTACGGGCTCTAAGGCATAATCCGTTACCTCTTGAACGAAACAACCTTGTCGGTTCACCAAAGGCACATCCTTTCCATTTGAATCTTGAACAAAGATGGCTGGAATGTTATTTTGTTGGGCTACCCGAAAGTCATCCGCACCAAAAGTAGGCGCCGTATGCACGATTCCTGTACCATCTTCCGTCGTCACGAAGTCTCCCAAGATCACTCGGAATGCTGGACTTGCCGGCTGTACATAAGGCATCAATTGGGCATATTCTACACCTTCGATATCGGAGCCTTTGAACGTATCAACAATCACATACGGAATAGCACTAGGCTTTTTCTCCGCTGCAACATAGGCATCAAAATCTCCATTTTCTGCCGCAGCCTGGAAATAATTCTTGACCAAATCCTTCGCTAAAACCACGTGAACGGGTAAATAGGTGTAAGGATTAAAGGTCTTCACCAAGACATAAGCAATGTTCTTCCCGGCGGTTAACGCAGAGTTAGATGGTAATGTCCAAGGAGTCGTCGTCCAGGCCAATAAATACACAGGAGCTCCGCCTGATTTTTCAAACAAAAAGGCAGATTTCGCTGTATTTTTTGCCTCGAATTGAGCGGTCAACGAGGTGTCTTTCACATCGCGGTAACAACCCGGCTGGTTTAATTCGTGCGATGACAAACCTGTACCTGCCGCAGGAGAATAAGGTTGAATCGTATATCCTTTGTATAAAAGTCCTTTGTCGTACAGGCGCTTTAATAGATTCCAAACACTCTCAATGTAAGGAGTTTGATAAGTCACGTAAGGATTCTCTAAATCCACCCAGTAACCCATTTTTTCAGTCAAATCATTCCACTGATCCGTGAATTTCATGACCGTTTCGCGGCATTTTTGATTGTATTCTTCGACCGAAATCGATTTGCCGATGTCTTCTTTGGTGATGCCTAATTCTTTCTCAACTTGCAATTCCACGGGAAGGCCATGGGTATCCCAACCACCTTTTCGCTTCACTTGTTTACCCTTTAAGGTCTGGTAGCGACAGAAAATATCCTTAATCGTACGTGCCATCACGTGGTGAATACCCGGCGTACCATTCGCAGAAGGCGGACCTTCAAAAAAAGTAAAAGTCGGATTCCCCTCGCGAGATGAAATCGATTGTTCGAAAATTTGATTCTCTCTCCAGAAATTTAGTACCTCGTCCGCTACAGCAGCATAATCTAAATTTTTGTATTCCTTAAAGGCCACAGTCTTGTTGTTTTTTATGAAATAATCGGCAAAATTGAAGCAAAAATAAGAAAAAATACCGAAAAATTAAGGCCAAAGCCATGAACAAATCTCGCCTCCGACAGCTTGCTCTTGCCCGACGCAAAAATGTGTCAGAGCGAATTTTTGCCTTGTTGAATGAGGAGCTCCAACAAGAATTCATGGATTTCATTACGAGCTTTCAGCAGCCTCGGGTGATCATGAGTTTTCAACCGATTGTTGAACGCAAAGAAGTTGAGATGGAGGCGATTCATGATACATTATGGAAACTAGGTCACCAACTCTGTTTCCCGCGCGTTGAAGGTGAAGATTCGATGTTGGCTTACTTGATGCATAAAAAGGACTCTTTCATTACATCAAACTGGGGAATTCAGGAACCCAATCCGCTAACAAATGCAAGAACACCTTCTGAAGCCATTGACCTCATCATTATTCCTTTGCTAGCTTTTGATGCACATGGCAACCGAGTAGGTTATGGAAAAGGATTTTACGATCGTTTTTTAATGGATTGTCGGCCCGACGCGCTGAAAATTGGCGTATGTTTGGATGAAGCGGTTCAACGCATTGATGATGTGGAAACACATGATATACCTTTGGACCTTTGCATTACGCCTACGGGCATCCACCTTTTTGATGGATTTTATCAAAAAAATCCTTTTGATTCAGAATATAAGCCCTAATTTTGCAGGCTAATAAATCCTTTTGCTTTGTGAAAATCAGGCAATTACTCTTGATGGTATTCTGTTGCACATCCGCTTCTTTGATGGGCCAGCAAGCCACTCGTGAGCCGTTGTTTCCGATTGAACAAATCCAACAAGGATTTACGAATAAGTTCGTTTACAAAAGGCAAATAATAGACAATCCTTTGGCACTTCAAATACCATTATTAGAGGCCAAAGATCCTGAAATCAGCCTTGAATTCAACAAATTCAAGCAACAGCGGAAACTCATGAACTGGATTTCCAGTGTTGGCCTAGGTGTTTCAGCCTATTCATTACTGAAACCCGGTCAAGTGACAGATGGATTTTATTTGTCGACAATAGGTGCTGCCGCATTAGTGAATGTATATGTAGGAACGGTCAGTATGCGACACTTAAAACGTGCTTTAACAAAGTACAATAGCTTAGTTGGTGAAGAGCCCAAAATAAGCTTTGAAATAAAATCACATGGTGCACAAGGAGCATCGTTGGCATTAAATTGGAAGTATAATTTTTAATTGATATAAACATGAAAGTTGCTGTTGTAGGCGCCACAGGATTGGTTGGCGGCGAAATCTTGAAAGTATTAGCGGAAAGAAATTTTCCTGTCACTGAAATTATCCCGGTAGCGTCTGAGCGCTCAATCGGTAAAAAGATTGCTTTCAAAGGAAAGGAATTCGAAGTGGTAGGTTACGAAACAGCAATCTCAATGAAACCAAACGTGGCGATTTTCTCCGCGGGCGGAAGTTCATCCTTAGAAATGGCTCCTAAGTTTGCCGCAGCTGGAATTACCGTTGTCGATAACTCTTCAGCATGGCGCATGGACCCTACTAAAAAATTAGTAGTTCCTGAAATCAATGCAAGCACATTGACGCCAGAAGATAAAATCATTGCAAATCCAAACTGCTCAACCATCCAAATGGTGGTTGTCATGAATCCATTGCACAAAAAATACAAAATCAAGCGTGTGGTTGTTTCTACGTATCAGTCGGTGACTGGAACTGGGAAAGCAGCGGTTGATCAATTGTTCGACGAGCGAGCAGGGAAAACAGATTACAACAAAGTATATCCACATAAAATTGACTTGAACGTATTGCCTCATATCGATGTGTTCTTGGATAATGGCTACACGAAAGAAGAGATGAAGATGATCTTGGAAACGAAAAAAATCATGATGGATGATTCGATTCAGGTTACTGCGACAACGGTTCGTATTCCGACTATCGGAGGGCACTCGGAATCTGTGAATATTGAATTCGAAAATGATTTCGATTTAGCTGAGGTTCGTGCCATTTTGGAAAAAGAAGAAGGCATCATCGTACAAGACGATCCAAAGAACTTTGTTTATCCGATGCCAATCACGGCACATGGAAAAGATGAAGTATTCGTGGGACGTATTCGTCGGGATGAGACCCAAAAGAATACCTTGAACTTGTGGATTGTAGCGGACAACTTGCGTAAAGGGGCCGCAACTAATGCAGTTCAAATCGCGGAATACCTCGCGGCACATCACTTAATTTAATGAGAAGGCCGGTGATACCGGCCTTTTTTTTTTGACATGACAAGACTTAGTGTAAATATCAACAAGATTGCCACCTTACGTAATTCACGCGGGGGGAATAATCCCGATGTCATTCAGGTAGCTTTGGATTGCGAGCGTTTTGGGGCGGAAGGAATTACGGTTCATCCGAGACCCGATGAGCGACATATCCGCTATGCAGATGTACGTGCGCTGAAGGAAGTTGTAACAACCGAATTCAACATCGAGGGAAATCCGATGGAACCATCATTCATCGAATTGGTGATGGAAGTACGACCCGAACAGGTAACTTTGGTTCCTGATGCACTGGGTCAAATTACCTCGAATCACGGTTGGGACACCATCCAACACCAAGGATTATTGCAAGCACTTATCGCACAATTCAAAGAAGCCGGCATTCGTACGTCAATCTTCGTAGATCCTGTGCTTGAGATGGTAGAAGCAGCCGCAACAACGGGAACAGATCGTATTGAATTATATACTGAACCCTATGCGGAACAGTTTTTTGAGAATCCAACGCAGGCCGTTTCGGCATATCGGAAAGCAGCGTTTCGTGCCAGCCAACTCGGCTTAGGCATTAATGCGGGACATGATTTGAGTTTGGAAAATTTGGCATTTTTTAAGGCGAATGTTGCCCCCTTGGATGAAGTATCGATTGGGCATGCCTTGATTTGTGATGCCTTGTATTATGGATTAGAGAATACTATCCAATTGTATAAACGCGCATTGAAATAATAGCTAGGCCGTTTCGAAGCGGCCTAGCTATTTAAAATTATTCGCGATCGCCGGTCAAAACCACTTGACCACCTGCAACAGATAATTTGATTGATTTCACTTTACCGTCAGCACGTGAAAAAATCACGTCGGCATCATATCCTTGAATCGTTGCAGAAAACGTATCTTTCGCATTGCTAGCTTTCAAGACAGCACCTTCTGCAGGATTTGCATCTGAGCTAAGAGCCAATTGGCCATCTTTCATCGCAATGATGATTTTCTTCACATATTCATTGTCGGCCATTTTAAACGAGGCAACATAATCACCCAAGGTAGCCCCTTCTTTTTGACCTGTTAATACTTGGCCTTGCGCTTCGATTTTCACGCCTTTCACGGCTCCCGCCTCGCGTGTAAAAACCACAGTACCACCCATGCTTTCTAAGGCAAATTCATCTGCATTTTTACCTGGGGCTAATTCTGCATCTGGAAAACCTTCGGCTGCCATGATCACTTTGCTGTCTTTAACAGAGATGGTGATTGACTTTACATAAGGGTTTTCAGACAATTTGAACGTTCCTGCGTAATCAGCAGGATTGGATTGTGCAAGCAATTGAACGGCAGAAACGCAGATAACAAATGCTAAAGAGAATAATTTTTTCATGAGGAATAATTCGTTTAAAGATGAAACAAAGCTACGCAATTTGACAGAGCCCCCTTTGATAAATGCCAAAAAAGATAAAATATTTACCAAAATTTTGTCGCTCAATTATTTAAAACGATTTTGATTTAAAAAAGTTTTGGCTACATTTGAAACGTCATCAAGACAAAATTTAATCAATTCGCCCAGTAAATCGATAGGAGACACAATATGAGATAAACCTCTACGTTAACAATTTTGAAGTTTTATGATTAAAATTCAGGTTAGCGATGCGGCTTTATTATCAGCGTACATCCAAGGGGACGATAAAGCGTTTGAGACATTGGTCAAACGTAGTAAATCCAAAGTTTATACGACTATTTACTTGATCGTTAAGGACCGCTACATTGCGGAAGACTTAATGCAAGAAGCATATATTAAGGCTATCGACGTGATCAAGTCGGGCCGTTACAACGAAGAAGGGAAATTTTTACCCTGGATTCTGCGTATTTCGCACAACATGGCGATTGATCATTTTCGGAAGGATAAACGTTATCCAACGATTATATTGGAAGATGGATCGAAGGTTTTCAACAGCTTTGATTTTGCGGAGGACTCGGTAGAGGAACAGCAAATGAAGGCAGATCAAGTGGAGAACATTCGAGAAATGATAAAAAAATTACCTGATGAGCAACGTGAGGTATTGGTGATGCGGCATTATGAAGACTTGAGTTTTCAGGAAATTGCAGACCAAACCGGCGTTAGCATCAATACTGCCTTAGGAAGAATGCGTTATGCGCTCATCAACCTGAGGAAAATGCTAAACAAACAAGAGATTGCCTATGACGCAAAGCTTTACCCCAAATGACCTTATTAAAAACTTGTACGAGCCTCAAACGGGCATCAACGAATCAATAAATGAAGGATTACGCTCGGAGTTAGCGGCATTCCAACAGGTCCAAAACGCCTTAGACCAGGCTTACATAGCCCCGTCTGAAGCAGTGATTAATCGTATCTTGGATTATTCCAAACACAAAGAGTCGATTCAATCTTAATCTTGAAATTGTTTCTTATTTTGCATCAAATTCAACGCGATGCTTAAGAAGGAACGATTTCAAGCTTTTATTTCCCATTTCGAATCCTCATTCCCTGAGGCCGAAACGGAATTGCACTACAGCAATCCCTATGAATTGTTGGTGGCCGTCGTGTTATCTGCGCAATGCACCGACAAGCGTATCAATCAAGTTACCCCTGCCCTATTCAAGCGTTTTCCAGATCCGCAAGCATTGGCTGAATCAAGCGTTGAAGAGATTTTCAGTTATATCCGATCCGTATCCTATCCAAATAACAAGGCAAAGCATTTGTTAGGTTTGGGCCAAAGGCTGGTTGATCAATTCGCCGGCGAAGTACCTGAAACCCTGGAAGATTTACAGACTTTACCCGGCGTGGGTCGGAAAACGGCGAATGTCATCGCATCTGTTATATACAATCAGCCAGCCATGGCGGTAGACACCCATGTGTTTCGAGTTTCTAGAAGATTGGGCTTAGTTCCACAAACTGCTCGGACACCCTTATTGGTCGAAAAAGCCTTAATTCGCCATTTGCCTAATGAAATCATTCCGCGCGCGCACCATTGGTTGATTTTACATGGTCGTTACATTTGTTTGGCACGAACCCCCAAATGCAAGGAATGTTCAATCACCCATTTTTGTGCCTATTTTGCTAAAAATCAGGAAAAATGATTGAAGCAGCAGGAATTGTAACATCATTATTGGGTGTCTATTTTTCAAGCCAACGAAAAGCTTCGGCTTGGCTTTGGAACATGTTGGCATCAGGCATTTATATGTATGTATTTTATGCGGCGGGATTATATTCCGACATGGAATTACAGGGCATATTTATTTTGATGGCCCTGTATGGCTTATATCAATGGAAGCGGGTTGACAAGGCATGGAAGCCATCGAAAAACAGTTGGGGCCAAACCATCATCGGATTAGCATTAGCAGGATGTTATGGAATGATAGCAGGTTATTTACACGATCGATATTCTACACAAGTCAAATCGCCTTATTGGGACGCAACATTGACAGGTTTAAGTATGTTGGGGACCTATTGGGCAGCCCAACGAAAAATCGAAAATTGGATTTTATGGATTTGTGTCGACCTTGCCTACGTCGGCATGTATTTAGTTAACGGTTTGTGGGGGACTGCAGCCTTGTATCTCGTGTTTGTTTTCATGGCGATTTACGGTTGGATTTCCTGGCACAACAAACTCAAAATCAAGTGATTAAAAATTTGTCAGAGATTTTATTCGAATCAGCACACAAAATTGTTCAATAAAATTATCTTTGTAGGATAGAACGCGGCAAGTTCAGTAAGGTGCTGAAATTCAAATAATTATACTTTTTCGTGTTCGAGTAAAATTAAAAGAGTTATTATTTATGGCGACGGAAGAGAAGAATCGTTATTCTGCTGAAGAATTAAAAGAGTTCGAAGCAATCATTCAAAGTAAATTAGCTGAAACCAATGCAGAGTTAAAGTATTTACGTGAAGCATTAAGCAAAAAAAATGACCCAGGTACAGATGACACATCAGGTAATTCAAAGGTCATGGAAGATGGAGCGGATACGCAAGAGAAGGAAAGCATGAATCAATTGGCGGTACGCCAACAAAAATTTGCTAAAAGCTTAGAAAATGCGTTGATGCGCATTAAAAATGGCACATACGGCGTTTGTATTGATTCCGGAAAATTAATTTCCAAAGAGCGTTTGCGTTTGGTTCCACATACACAGCATTCGATTGAGGCCAAATTAAAACAACGCTAGATGGGATTTTTCGACAATAATGGTTTGGTAGATTTATTGAAAAACTACTTGAAAACGCAATTTGAACTCGTTAAACTCGACATTCAAGAGCGTTTGGAAGCCTTATTGGAACGCATATTCAAATTCATCATCTTGGCGTTTGCTTTAGGAATAGGAGTATTATTCCTGCTACATGGCATTGCCAACATGATCAATGCCTATTTAGGCAGCCAATTCTGGGGACATTTAATTGTTTCTGGAGCCTGTTTTATTGTGGGCGCAATTATGGTGGCTAGCTTTCGCAAGCCACAGGAAAACGAAGATTTAGCGGAAGAAGAAATTACAGCAGATGAGTCAGATAACGAATAAGAAAGCGAAATTAGAGGCTGAGGCAGCTAATTTCGAAAATAAAATTGGTGAACAAATTGCCGACATTAAGCAGGTTGCCAAAGAAAAAGGCACCCAAATTTTAGTCGCAGGAGCTGTCGTGGCTGGGGCTTATTTGTTATACTCACTATTGTCAGGAAGTGATAAATCTGAAAAAAAATCAGAGAAAAAAGAGTCTTCTTTTTTAGGTAACGCCATTACATCGTATGCGGTAGGGATTGCGTTGTCGCTGGCAAAAGACCAACTAGTTGATTATTTGAGAAAGCTCGAGGAAGAATCAGTTAAGAAATAACAAATACATTTTTTCTCCACTACCTTTGGCAATCCTCAAAACAGGTTTGCCAAAGGTAAGGTTTAGTGGTTTGCCGAAAGTAGACTTGAGCGGATTGCCAAAGGTTATTGGGGGTATTCAGGAATTTAATTCTCCATCAAGTAAGCCTTAATAAACTCATTGATTTCGCCATCCAACACCGCATCCGTATTTGAGGTTTGGTAATTTGTCCGGTGATCTTTTACTCGTCGATCGTCTAGTACATAAGATCGAATCTGCGAACCCCATTCAATTTTCTTTTTACCCGCTTCTACTTCCGCACGCGCAGCATTGCGCTTGTCGATTTCGATTTGGTATAATTTTGATTTCAAGAGGCGTAATGCAACTTCCTTATTTTGCAATTGCGAACGCTCCTGCTGACAGGCGATAATAATCCCCGAAGGTTTGTGGGTTAATCTCACCGCCGTTTCTACCTTGTTGACATTCTGTCCTCCAGCTCCACCGGAACGGAAAGTATCCCAATCGATGTCGGCAGGATTGATATCAATCTCAATGGAATCATCGGCCAACGGGCATATATATACGGAAGCAAAGGACGTATGTCTGCGGGCATTCGAGTCAAACGGAGAAATACGGACTAGACGATGTACACCGTTCTCCGACTTCAAATTACCATAGGCAAATTCGCCGTCCACCTCGATAGTTACGGATTTGATTCCGGCCACATCTCCTACGTTTTCATCAACTAAGCGAACTTTGAAGCCATTTTTTTCAGCCCACATGTGATACATGCGAAGCAACATGGAGGCCCAATCTTGGGATTCTGTACCACCCGCACCGGCGTTAATTTCGAGAACGGCGCTCATGTTGTCGCCTTCCTCCGACATCATTTTGCGGAATTCGAGGGATTCGAGCAGAGATTCGAGTTTGGCACCTTCGGCATCCACTTCGGGTTCCGCGGCTTCACCCATCTCGTAAAACTCCCAAATCGTCTCTAAATCGTCTTGTGCGCGGGATAATTGGTCGAAACCATCCGTCCAAAATTTAAGTCCACGCATTTCGCGCATGGTACTTTCGGCCTTTTCGGGATTGTTCCAAAACTCGGGATCGAGTGTGACGGTCTCCAGTTCGGATATTAAATATTTCTTATGATCGTAGTCAAAGATACCTCCTTAAAGCCTCTATTCTGGCTTTCAGGTCATTGAACCTGTCTCTTGTCATGTGGATTTCTGCTAAATAAAGTACAAATATACCCGATTTTGTGCTAAATTGCGGCCTCATTCATTTAAATCAAGCAATAAAATGGCGCAACAATACGATTTGATCGTGGTAGGCTCAGGCCCAGGGGGTTATGTAGCAGCTATCCGAGCTTCTCAATTAGGTTTAAAATGTGCAGTCGTGGAGAAAGAATCTTTGGGAGGTATCTGCCTAAACTGGGGATGTATCCCAACCAAAGCCTTGTTAAAATCTGCGAATGTATTTGAATACATCAAGCATGCATCGGACTACGGAATTACCGTGAAAGGAGCAGAAGCTGATTTCTCAGCGGTAATCGCGCGTTCACGTGGGGTTGCTGATAGCATGAGCAAAGGCGTTCAGTTTTTGATGAAGAAAAACAAGATCGATGTGATCATGGGTTACGGAAAAATCCAACCGGGTAAAAAGGTGGAGGTTACGGATGCCGATGGAAAAGCGAATATCTACGAAGGAAAAAATATCATGATTGCGACGGGTGCGCGTGCTCGTGCGTTACCGAATATCCCAATCGATGGCGAAAAAGTAATCGAATACCGCAAGGCGATGAGCTTAGCTAAACGTCCAGATTCGATGGTTATCATCGGTTCAGGTGCGATTGGCGTGGAGTTTGCGTATGTATACGCGGCCATGGGAACGAAAGTAACCATTGTTGAATTTATGCCAAACATCGTTCCGGTAGAGGATGAAGATGTATCGAAAGAATTGGCGAAGCAATACAAGAAAATGGGTATTGACATCTTGACTTCATCGAGTGTGGAGTCGGTTGATACCAAAGGAAAAGGCTGCAAGGTAAGTGTGAAAACACCTACGGGCAATCAAGATATCCAATGTGACATCGTCCTTTCTGCGGCGGGTGTGATTTGCAATTTGGAAAACATTGGTTTGGAAGAAGTAGGTATCATTGTGGACAAAGGACGTATTCCGGTGAACGCATGGTATGAGACAAATATGCCAGGATATTTTGCGATTGGTGATGTGACGCCAGGTCCAGCTTTGGCACACGTAGCATCAGCAGAAGGTATCATTTGTGTGGAGAAAATCGCAGGCCACAAGACAGAGGCCTTAGATTATTCGAACATTCCAGGTTGTACGTATTGCTCACCAGAAATTTCTTCTGTGGGAATGACGGAGAAGAAGGCACGTGAGGCAGGATATGATATAAAAGTAGGTAAATTCCCATTCGTGGCTTCGGGTAAAGCAACGGCTGCTGGAGCGCGTGATGGTTTTGTGAAAGTTATCTACGATGCCAAATACGGCGAATTATTAGGCGCACACATGATCGGTTACAACGTAACGGAGCTTATCGCGGAAGCTGTTGTGGTTCGTAAATTAGAAAGCACGGCTTATGAGATTATGAAATCGATTCACCCACACCCAACCATTTCGGAAGCGTTCAAGGGCGCGACGGAAGCGGCATACGGCGAGGCAGTCGATTTATAAAAAGGAAAGAGGAGCTTAGCTCCTCTTTTTTTATTGTCCAAAATAGGCTTCGGTTCCACCCTCAAGCCAGTCGGCACCCGGAATCATCGCTGCCGCCTCCGCTGACCGACCGCCCCCTTTTCCACATACAGTGATGACAGGTTTGTCCGTCGGGAGTTCATGCAATCTATGAGCGAGTTCTTTAAGCGGAATATGTTTCGCCCACGGAATGTGGCCGTCTTCAAATTCGTTTTTATTGCGCACATCGAGTACAAATACTTTCCCGTGTTTAAGTAGCGGTTTGAAATCGGCTTGTGTCATCATGTCCTAAAGGTCGGCAAAGATGCCAAGCAATTTTTATACAAATGTTAAAAATTATAGCTCTCGGATTTGAATGGTTTGATAGGCCACTTTGCTTTTCGGGTCGTGGGCTTGAATGGCAATTGTTCCCCATTGAATTTTACGCGGATCGGTGCCGTTGGTACGATCAGCCGGTTCCGTATAATCGATCACAGTTTTGCCATTGATTTTTGTGGTAATGTGGTTTCCTTGTACGATAACATTCAGGTCAAACCATTCCTCATCTTTGACATAGGTATCTTTGGTATCGACAATTCCGTAAACTGAAGCCGTACGACGCCAGTCGGTATGCGAATTATTCACCTGAATCTCATAGCCTTGTTTGGGCCAATCGTTTTCTAAGAATTTGGTACAAACATAGAGCCCTGAATTAGCGCCAGGATAGGTTTTTACGCGGGCATGCACTTCAAAATTCTTGGGCGTATAGCCATTGTAAAAGAGGTGACCGCGGTTTCCTTCGATGATGAGTTCGCCATTTTCGACACGAAAGGAGCTGGGATTTTCGCTGATTTTCCAGTTATCGATGTCTTTGCCATTGAATAGGTCGATCCATTGGGCATTTGAGGTGAAGCTTGCGAGGAGAAAGAGGAATAGGAGGTTTTTCATGGGATAGGTTTAAATTATTTGTGTAAGATTCAAATGTCTGCTTATAAATCAAGCATAATTCTCAAATTAGTTTTCAGTTTCACTTGCTGGTTTTGTGTCAAACGCCCCAATCTTTTAATAAGTCGAGTATTATCGATAGCACGAACTTGATCAACGAGCACATCACTTAATTCATCTAATTGACCCTTGGTCAAATGAACCCTCAAATATTCTAATTTCGGTTGGACATTTGTCGTAACAGGACAAATCAACGTGGACAAATGCATCGTATTTAGCAAGTCTGTTTGAACAATAATAACTGGCCTGGTTTTGCCAGCCTCCGTTCCTTTACTAGGGTTCAGGTTGGCTAACCAAATATCAAATTGCTTAATCTCCATCGATCAACATGTCAAATTCCCGCAAAATATCCATGGAATCGGCGGAAGTTAAAACGGATTCTTTAGCTAACGCTTTTTTCAACAATCTGCGTTTTTGCACCAAATTATACATGTTAACGGCTTCATTGATGTAACGGTTACGCGCCAAATGCAACTGTGCAGTTATTGCCTCCGTCTCATCAAAAATATGATCATCTAATTTGAGCGATAAGGTTTTCATCTTTTTGTTTTTCTTAAAAGTATATACTTTTGGTGTATTCTCAAAACTTAATCAACAGATTATCAATTCATTGATATCACATAAGGCTTATGCTCCGCCAGGTATTCATCCCACTCTTCCCGACTCCCCCGAAAGACATTCAGATCAGCGCGATGCGTAATGGCCATCAAATCCGCGTCGATATTGAATTGCCAAAAGGTACAATCCATCATCGTAGGCCTCCAAGCATTCGTGGAGCTCAGCCATAGCGTATGATTTCCAAAATCCTCTTCGATAAAATCCCGATAGCCATCCCCGTTTGTGTAGATGATTGGTTGGTGTTTGGTATGTTTTTTCAGTTCCTTCATGAACGCACGCAGGCGATTTTTAACCTTTTCTTGGGCTACGGAAATGTTGCCATGTTGCTCCACGTCGATGACTAAGGGCAATTGCAAATGCCGACCGTCCAACTGTTTCAAAAAGTGTTGGGCTTGCTCCTTTCCTTCCACATCGAAACGAAAAAAGTGGTAGGCCCCAACGGGAATATCCCGTTCAAGAAAGGCCTCGTAATGTTGCTCGAAGGTATCATCCACTCGGTCGTCTCCTTCACTGACTTTTAAAAAGACAAAATCCAAGGAATCTAAGCCATCATAGATAACCCGACCATTCCAGTGGGAAAGATCTAAGCCACGTACCTCAAAACTTTTGGCAAGCTCCCAAGGATCACCGGGTTTGACATGGTGTTTTACGCTAGGTCGGAAATAAAATACAAGAGCTCCCAAGAGGCCGATGAATAGCACGAAAAGGAAAAGTACAGTTTTGGTCATATTAATGTTGGGCAAAATCAATCAAGGGTACAAAATTGCCTTCAGCGGCTTGCTGAATGGCTGATAAATAAAGCTTGCGCACATCGCCTTTTGAATGGGCGCCCCAAGAAAAGCGCTGCAACCCAAAACGGTATTGCATCAATAAATCGGCCATGAGCCTTGCGTGCCGACCATTTCCATTGGGGAAACAATGAATGGACACCAGGCGAAATTTAAAACGAATGGCAATTTCCACGGGTGAAAAAGTTTGATGAAGAATCCAATATTGGACATCCGCAAGCAAAACGTTCAACTCCGTAGGAATCGTATACCAAGGCACACCAATATTGGTTTCAACTTTACGAAAAGTCCCTGCCCATTTCCAAACATGTCCGAACATTCGGCGATGCAAGAGGCAGATAAATTCAGTCGTCAACAAAGTAGGCAATGTCCGCTTACGCATCAGCCAGCGCAAAGCCTCATTGATATTCGCTTGTTCGTATGCATTAATCTGGGCATGCGTATGCAACATTGTAATCTTCAGACCGGATAATTGGTCTGGATCAATAGGTGTTTGTCCAAATTCTGATGCATCTAAGCCTATCCCCATAAACTACTTAATTTCTGTTGCCTAATTTCGGAAATTAAGCGTTTCAATTCACGGGCACGGTTTTGATTATCAAGCACTTGATTTTCGAGCAGCATCGCCTGATTAGAAAACTGCATTAATTCAAGCGCCTTTTGCTCAATTCGGGCATCCATCATGGCCTCTAATGTACCTGACTTAGGCTTCAAATAATACACCAAATCCATGTCCATCGCCGCAGCGACTTTCCGTAAACTTGCCAAACTAATCGCTTCGGCCTGTTCCCGTTGTTCAAATTTTTTAACGGCGGGTACCGATAAACCCAGTCGGGAAGCCAATTGCTGCAAAGTCATCCCAATCGAGGTTCTCGTGGCATGAATCCAGCCCGTAGGGATACGATCCTGCCGTTGGCCATTGACAAAGGCGTGGATTTGATCGTCGAGCTGGTGATAGGATAGATTTTTCATTTTAACCTTTGAGTTAATATTTTAATCGTAAATATAAATCTTTAAGTTAAAAAAACACAAATACTAATAATTTAAACTTGACAACTCTATTAGAAGGCATAGTAATGAATTCAAACTTAGTTAGAATAAAATCCCCAAATTTTCTCCAAAAATTATCCCGATATGTAGACAAAAAACCTAAATCAAAAAAGGAGCCCATCTCTGGACTCCTTTTCTCTTGTAGAGGGGAAGGGATTCGAACCCTCGGTAAGCTTGAGACCTACACACGCTTT
>CALLKB010000100.1 GCA_938008575.1 uncultured Cytophagaceae bacterium
TCGGGGTAAGTGTCTCGGTTAAAGGCAAGGTAATTGGTACAATTACCGATGCAAACGGACATTTTGCATTTACGACATCAACACCAGTTCCATTCACGATTTCCGTTTCAATGGTTGGGTATGAGCGTCAAGAAATTGCGGTTAAATCGGCAAAATCAGATATTCAAATTGATTTAAAAGAGCAATCGGTTTTAGGTCAAGACGTGGTTGTATCGGCTTCACGTATTGAAGAATCCGTAATGCAATCCCCCGTTTCTGTAGAGAAAATGGATTTGCGTTCGATTCGTGAGACTCCATCGATCAACTTTTATGATGCATTGCGTAACATGAAAGGCATTGAGGTGAGTACACAGTCGGTGAATTTCTCTTCCATCAGTATGCGCGGTTTTAATAGTAATGGAAACGTTCGAGTTGTTCAGTTGATTGACGGCATGGATAACCAAGCGCCAGGTTTGAACTTCTCGGTAGGTAATATCGTAGGTATCTCAGAACTAGACTTAGAAGGCGTTGAGGTATTGCCAGGAGCAGCGTCAGCTTTATATGGTCCAAATGCGATGAACGGTATCATTTTGATGAATTCAAAATCACCCTTCTTATACCAAGGTTTAAGTGCACAAGTAAAAGCTGGAGCGATGTACGCGGGAAATCGTACAGAGGCTTTGACTCCATACAGCGATATTTCATTACGTTATGCAAAAGCGATTAACAATAAGTGGGCTTATAAAATCAACTTCAATACATCAAGTGCAGAAGATTGGCAAGCAACGGATTCACGTGATCAGAGTTTATTGAATGGAACAAGTTTGGGAGCGGGTGACCGTACAACTAATTTAGCATACAATGGTGTTAGTACGTATGGTGACGAGACGAACGTGAATATGTTGTCTTCATTAAAACCTTTATTATCCGTACCATCTAACCCATTGACAGCTGGTATTAACCAGATTTCAGCAGCTACAGGAGGTTTATTAACGCCTTCGGCGATTTTGGGATACATTGTTCCGAACGTTGCAATTTCTCGTCAAGGTTATGCGGAGCGTGATATTGCTTCTTATGCAAACCGTAACATGAAGTTTAATGCAGCATTGCATTATCGTTTTAATGATAAAGTTGAGATGATTTTACAAGCTTCATATGGACAAGGTACTGCGATGTACACAGGAGCGGATCGTTATTCAATCAAAAACTTCTCGATGGGTCAATACAAAGCGGAGTTAAAAGGTTCTAACTTTTTTGTTCGTGCCTATACAACACAAGAAAATTCAGGTGACGCGTACGCTACGGGTACTTTAGGACAGTTAATTAATGAAGCTGCAAAACCTAGTACAGCTTGGTATCCAGAATACTTCAGTACGTTCGCAGGTTTGGCTTTGACGAACTTTGGAAAGGTGTTGCAAACAACCTTAGCACAAACAGGAAACCCAACAACAGCGGTTGGAACGGCTATCGCAAGTACGCAAGCTAGTTTTCCTTACTTCCATGGAACTGCACGTTCAGTTGCGGATGCAACACGTTTAGTTCCAGGAACTGCGGGATTCAATGCGGCTGTAGAAGCGATTAAAGGGAAAGCATTACCTCAAGGTGCTAAGTTTACTGATAAGTCAGCTTTGTACCACCTAGAAGGAATGTACAATTTGACAGAGAAATTGAATAATAAAGTGGAAATGATTGTGGGAGCTAATTACCGTCAATATGCGTTGAATTCTGAGGGTACATTATTTGCATTGAAGGATGATGGAAGCGAATTTACAATTTCTGAGTACGGCGCTTATCTTCAAATGGCGAAAAAAATGTTCGCAGATAAATTTAAGTTGACAGGTTCGATTCGTTACGATAAGAACGAAAACTTTGAGGGTCAATTTAGCCCACGTTTGTCAGGGGTATATACAGAAGGTCGCTCGAACTTCCGTGCCTCGTATCAAACAGGTTTCCGTATTCCAACAACACAAGATCAGTACATCAATTTGATGACTCCATCGGCTCGTTTATTGGGTGGTTTAGCGGTAATTCAAGATCGTTATAAATTATCCGGTAATTCATACACATTACAATCAGTATTAGCAGGTAAGCCAGCAGTTTATCAATCGAAAGATTGGAAGCCTGAGCAAGTTCATACAGTTGAATTGGGTTACAAAGGATTCTTAGGGGATCGTTTATTAGCCGACTTCTATATTTATCAGTCGAACTTTACAAACTTCTCGGCGGGCCAAGTTGTCGTTCAAACGCCAGCTCAACATCAAGATCCAGCAGTTCTTGGTAACAAGACTTTCTCTTTCCCTTCGAACGTAGACAATGAAGTTGTTACAAACGGTTGGGGCTTGAGCTTAGACTACCAATTGGGATCTAACTGGACATTGGGTTCAAACGTGTCTTATAACGCGGTGAAAGACGATGGCGGTTTGGGTAACTATCAGTTGGCATTCAACACACCAAACTACCGTACGAACCTTTCTATTGGAAATCGTAACATCGGTGGTTCAGGCTGGGGAGTTAATGCAGTTTGGAGATACCAAGATCAATTTGTTTGGC
>CALLKB010000101.1 GCA_938008575.1 uncultured Cytophagaceae bacterium
TAGGAAACCACAATCGCATCGGGATGGGCTGCTTTTAACGCCGCAAATTCCGAAGCAGGAACCGAATCCGCTAAAGAGCATCCTGCGTTGAAGTCCGGAACCACTACTTTTTTGGAAGGGTTTAGGATTTTAGCCGTTTCACCCATGAAATGCACGCCACAGAAGACGATTAAGTCGGCCTCTGTTTTTTCCGCTGCTTGGGACAAACCTAGGGAATCGCCAACATAATCAGCTAATTCCTGGATTTCTCCGTCTACATAATAATGGGCTAAAATCACCGCGTTTTTCTCCTTTTTCAGGCGCTGGATTTCGGTAATTAACTCAACACCTTTGGGAGTCGAGCGGGCGATGTACCCAACGGATTTGGCTTCGTCTATTAAATTCATTTCGCTTTGAGGCTAAGGTCTAAACTTTTCACTTGGTGCGTTAAGGCACCTACGGATATGTAATCTACTCCCGTTTCGCCGTAGGCGCGGAGTGTTTGTTCATTAATTCCACCGGAGGCTTCGGTCACGAACCGACCGTCAATTTTACGGATGGCAGTGCGGAGGCGATCTGGGCTGAAATTGTCTAGCATGATTCGTTGGACGCCGCCGATAGCCAATACTTGGTCTAATTCGTCATCATTGCGCACTTCGATTTCAATCGCTAAAGGTTCTGGCAAGGACGCATTGTAGGTAAATGCTTTTTCTAAAGCCGCTTTGATTCCACCTGCAAAGTCGACGTGATTATCTTTGATGAGAATCATGTCGAACAAACCATAGCGGTGATTTACTGCTCCACCTATCTTGCAGGCCCATTTTTCCGCCAAACGGAAGTTGGGCGTCGTCTTCCGCGTATCCAATAATTTGGCACGCGTCCCATCTAAAATATTGACCAATGAGCGCGTATATGTCGCGATTCCCGACATCCTTTGCATGCAGTTTAATACCAAACGCTCCGCTTTTAAAATCGATTGCGATGAACCGCTTACTTCCAACACGACTTGGCCTGGCTCAATCCAAATGCCGTCATGAATGAAGATTTGAACTTGTAAGTTGGGGTCCACTTCTTTGAAAATCGCCAAAGATAATTCCACCCCAGCGAGAATTCCACGGTCTTTTACAAGCAATTGTGCCGTACCTATTGCATTAGCAGGGACGGTGGAAAGGGAGGTGTGATCTCCATTGCCGATGTCCTCAGCGAGGGCAGCTTGGATAAAAGCTTGTACGTACGTGGGCGCTAAATAATTGAACATGGCGATTTTTTCGAAAGGCAAATTTACGAAAATTCCATTCCGAATTGATTTCTAAGAAAATTATCCTATTTTTGCTACTTATCATGCAAAAGAAGGTTAACGTTTTTCATTTATTGTTGTTTATGCCCGTGCTGTTTTGGCTCGTGGCTAAGCCAATATCTTTCGTTAAGGCCGACCAAGCAAAGGTAAAAACGGAGAAACAACAAAAGACGATTCAAGTTGCGGAACAGCATGTTTACCAAACAAGCTCTAGCACCCAACTCGATTTTCCACAAGATTTTGTGTTTCCAAGCCTTCAGGTTTTTATTCCGAAGGTTCTTCATGTGTCCATTAAATTGCCCTCAGTTATTCATCGGACGCAATTCATGCGAATTTTATTGACTCAATTTATCGCCACGCTGGCGCCATGAAAGGCAGTGGTCAGTGGTCAGTTGACAGTGGTCAGTTGTCAGTGGTCAGGAGTATATTGTCCAACGACCAAAGTCTAACGTCTAAAGTCTAACGACTATTTCTTACAATTTTTTATTTTCAATTTAACTTAAAGTTATGCGTTACAAAAGTGCCGTTATTTGGCTGTCTACAATTATTTCAGCCTTATGTATTTTCTTCCTATCGTTTACATGGAAGTCAAACCAATTAAAAGAACAAGCGATTCAATATGCGACTACAGCCGATGGCAAAGTAGATGCAGCGAAGCGTTTACATTTCATTGATTCCCTTTGGAAACAACC
>CALLKB010000102.1 GCA_938008575.1 uncultured Cytophagaceae bacterium
ACGGAATTGTGCTTGATCTAATTTTAAAGTACCTGCAACCTTCTTCATCGACTTGATCTGCGCGTTACCACCTACACGAGATACCGAAATACCTACGTTGATCGCTGGACGAATACCTGCGTTAAACAAGTTCGTTTCCAAGAAGATTTGACCATCTGTAATCGAAATTACGTTGGTTGGGATATATGCCGAAACGTCACCCGCTTGTGTTTCAATGATTGGAAGGGCTGTTAAGCTACCACCACCTTTGACGATACCTTTGATTGACTCAGGCAAGTCGTTCATGTTACGTGCGATTTCATCTGAATTGTTGATTTTCGCAGCACGCTCCAATAAACGAGAGTGTAGGTAGAAAACGTCACCTGGGTACGCCTCACGTCCTGGTGGACGACGTAACAACAAGGAAACTTCACGGTATGCTACCGCTTGTTTTGATAAGTCATCATATACAACTAAAGCTGGACGACCTGTATCACGGAAGAATTCACCGATTGCCGCACCTGTAAATGGCGCATAGAATTGCATTGGAGCTGGATCTGCAGCCGTCGCCGAAACGATTACTGTATATTCCATCGCACCTGCTTTACGTAAAGTTTGCTCAACTTGCTTCACAGTAGAAGCCTTTTGACCAATCGCTACATAAATACAGAATACAGGCTCTCCTTTATCGTAGAATTCTTTTTGATTAATGATTGTATCGATACAAACAGCTGTTTTACCTGTTTGACGGTCACCGATCACCAACTCACGTTGGCCACGACCTACTGGAATCATCGCATCAATTGCCTTGATACCTGATTGCAATGGTTCTGTTACCGGTTGACGGAAAATTACTCCAGGTGCTTTACGCTCCAAAGGCATTTCGTATAAAGTACCAGCGATAGGTCCATTACCATCGATTGGCTCACCTAATGTGTTAACCACACGTCCTAAGATACCATCACCTACCTTTACAGAGGCAATTAAATTGGTACGCTTAACGGTATCGCCTTCTTTGATTTGGCTAGAGTCACCTAAAAGTACAGCTCCTACATTGTCCTCCTCTAAGTTCAAGGCTAAGGCTTTCAAACCGTTTTCGAAAACGATCAATTCACCTGCTTGTACATTGGAAAGGCCATAAATACGAGCCACACCATCACCCACTTGGAGTACAGTGCCTATTTCTTCTAATTCTGCTTGAGTTTTCGCTTGAGATAATTGTTCTCTCAAAATTGCCGAAACCTCATCTGGTCTTACTGATGCCATACTAAAGTTTTATGAAGAGTTTAATTTTTGACTATATAATTTCGGGTGCAAAATTAGCTAGGAAATTTCAATATTCCCATAACTTCGGCAAAAAATGAGCTTAATCATAAGACTTTTTTTAGATTCAAGATTTCGTGGATAATTTCTACCTGTTAAATGCCGTTAATTTTGTTGAGTGAGCCACAATTTTCGTGTATCTTCGAAACTTTATTTTGATTTAAATCGATAACTATGCAATTGTCATTTCTTCGTGCGGCGCTTTTCGCTAGCATCTCTTGCCTTACTTTCGCGTCTTTCGCTCAAACAAAGCCGAAAACAAAAACCAAAGTTGCTCTGACTGTTTCGAAAGTTCCTGTCAAGCCTTTTAACTCATCGATCGACTCCGTTTCTTATGCAGTTGGTGTATTAGTTGCCCAAAATTTCAAATCGCAAAAAGTGACCTTAAATCCGGAAATGGTTGCAAAAGGTTTTGCTTCCGTTACTTCGGGGGGGACCTTGTTGATCAGCGAGCAAGAATGCCAAAGCGTTATGAACAACTTTATGATGAAAAACCAACAAGCACAAGCAGCTGAGCAGGCAAAACAATTTGAACCTAACCGCATCGCCGGAGAGAAGTTCCTAGCTGAAAATAAAACCAAAGATTCTGTTATCACGACAGCAACCGGTTTGCAATACAAAGTCCTTAAAATGGGGGATGGTCCTAAGCCAAAAGCTTCCGACAAAGTTAAAACCCATTACCATGGAACATTGATCGACGGAACAGTGTTTGATTCATCTGTTCAACGCGGCGAGCCTGTTTCTTTTCCAGTTTCAGGTGTTATTCCGGGTTGGGTGGAAGCGCTTCAATTAATGCCTGTAGGTTCTAAGTTTAAATTATACATTCCTCAAGAATTAGCTTATGGCATTCGCGGAGGTGGTCAAACAATCAAGCCTTATTCTGCCTTGGTATTTGAAGTGGAATTATTAGCGATCGAAAAAGAATAACATGAAAAGGATACTTCCGATATTAATCCCGCTATCACTTTTAGTTGTCGTTTTTCTTCACGGGAAAACGCAAGGTAAATTGGAGGTGGCAACCTACCAACAGGGCGACCTGCAACCTACGGATACGCAACGAAAGGTGGAGCGATTGGTATTTGGTATATTAAGTAATTACCATTATCGGAAGGTACCTGTCAACGATTCCTTGTCTTCGAAAATTTTTGATGCTTATTTAAAAGATTTGGATCCTAACAAGGCCTATTTCTTAGCTTCGGATATTGAAGAGGTTGAGAAATACCGCTACACGATTGATGAGCAATTGAATTTAGGGGATTTAACATCGGCTTTTCAGATTTATAATCTATATCAGAAGCGCATGTTGGAGCGTTTTGCTTATGTAGATAAGGTGATTAAACAGCCGATGGATTTTAACATCGACGAAGCCTATCAACCCGATCGCGAAAAAGCAGCTTGGGCAAAATCTACTGCTGAATTGGATGATTACTGGCGCAAAGACGTGAAGCGTCAATTGTTAGATTGGAAAATCGGAGGCAAAGCGGATACAACGGCTGTACGTGAATTGAATGATCGTTATAAGCGTTCGGCCAAATACATGGCACGTACGCGTGCAGAAGATGTTTTTCAGGTTTTCATGAATGCATACACGGAAAGCATCGATCCGCATACTTCCTATATGATTCCGAAGGCGGCTCAAGAGTTCAATAAGGATATGGCCCAAAGTTTTGAGGGCATTGGAGCAACGCTCCGTTTGGAAGGGGATTATGTAACCATTCAAGATTTAGTTCCCGGTGGGCCTGCGTTTCGGTCTAAACAAATTAATCCCAAAGATCGCATCGTAGGTGTTGCCCAAGGGGATGATGGTGCGTTCGTGGATGTGATTGGTTGGTTTACAGATGATGCAGTCAAATTAATTCGCGGTCCCAAAGGAACTGTCGTTCGTTTGAAGATTTTGCCGGGGTCAGGAGTTACTGGGTCGCCAACTACCGAGGTTCGAATTGTACGTGAGAAAATCAAATTAGAAGAGCAGACTGCCAAGAAAGAAATTTTGAATTTCAAGCAGGGGGCGTCTACCTATAAATTAGGTTTGATTACGATTCCGATGTTCTACCGTGATTTTGAAGGAGCTCGTAAGCGTGAGGCTGATTTTAAATCGACTTCCGCGGATGTCCGCAAGTTTTTGAATGAATTCAAACAAGAAGGAATTGATGGGCTTGTCATCGACTTGCGTAATAATGGAGGTGGTTCCTTAGTGGAAGCTGTCGAATTAACAGGTTTATTTATTCCGAAAGGGCCTGTCGTTCAGCGCAAGCAGTCGGACGGTAAAATTTCCCAAGAAATCGACCGCGACCCCGCTCAAGTATATGATGGCCCGATGGCGATTATGATCAATCGTTTTTCTGCCTCAGCATCTGAAATTTTTGCTGCCGCGATTCAAGATTACAAGCGTGGAATTATCGTAGGTGAACAATCGTATGGAAAAGGTACGGTACAGTCGGTGATCGATTTAGACAACTACATGGCGAATGAAAAAGATCCGGTAGGCCAATTGAAAATTACCTTGGAGAAATTTTATCGTGTGAATGGTTCCTCTACGCAGCACAAAGGCGTTAGTCCTGATTTTGCTTTGCCTTCAGCATTTTCGGCTGAGGAGTTTGGGGAGAGTTCACAGCCTTCGGCTTTGCCTTGGGATATGATACCAACAACAGCTTACACGCCTACGAATACGATTGTAGCGCCGGCTTTGGCACATTTACAAGCGGCATTCCAGACTCGTCTAAAGACAAAGCCTGATTTGATCAAATTGAAACAAGATTTTGAGCGTTGGAAGAAAATCAAGGAGCAAAATTCCATTTCACTGAATTTCGATAAGCGGAAGAAGGAATTAGATGAGCAGAAGAAAAAACCGGATGAGTCACAAGCGGTGATGGATGCTTTAGGAGGAACCGAAGAGACAGCTGGAGATAAAGATAAGAAAGAGAAAGCTGCAGATAAGCATGCTAAGGATGCATATTTAAAAGAAACCCAACAGATTTTATCCGATTGGATTTCATCAGGTGCGCACAAAATTGCCAAAGTAAAATGATTGATTTAGCTCTCATTCTGGAAAATGCCAAACCCATCGTGCGTGAAACGGGTGTTTGGATTCAGTCCATGGTGAACAACATTGGCGAATCAGATATCCAATATAAAGGAACGAATGATTTGGTTTCTTTTGTGGACCAAACGGCCGAAGCGCGTTTGAAAGAAGGCTTGTCGGCGATTTTCCCCGAAGCGGGTTTTGTCGCTGAAGAATCGGCTTCCGATTACAGTGAAGTGGGCGACGGCTATTATTGGGTTATCGATCCTTTGGATGGTACCACCAATTTCTTGCATCGCTTGCCCATTTATGCCGTTTCGGTTGGCTTGATTTATCAGAAACAACCAATTTTAGGTCTGATTTATGAACCTAATCGTGATGAATTGTTTTATGCGGCGAAAGGACATGGAGCCTATTTGAATGAGCATGTGATTCAGGTGTCCCAACAAGCTTTCATGAGCAAGAGTTTATTAGCTACGGGATTTCCATATTACGATTTTTCATATCAGGATCAATATCTGGCTTTATTAAAGGAATTGATGCGCACTTCCCATGGTTTACGCCGGATGGGTGCAGCTGCAATAGATTTAGCATATACAGCTTGTGGTCGATTTGAGGGCTTTTTCGAAGCAAATTTAAAACCTTGGGATGTCGCGGCAGGAAAGATAATTATTGAAGAAGCCGGCGGACGAGTGACTAATTTTAGTGGGGGAGATGCCGTGATCTTTGAAGGAGAAATAATTGGAGCGGGGCCTATATTTGATGAATTTTTAGGAACTTTACAGGCCAAATGGTTTGTTGACTAAGCATGGAACAAATAATCATCTTCTTGGTATTTGCTGCGGCATTATTCTATTTAGGTAGATTGGTGTATCAACAATTTTGGGGTAAAACGGCGGGTCAATGCGCCAAAGGTTGCGGTACTTGTGCAGCCAGTTCACTCGATAAAATCGAATCCATTGAAAGATAAGGAAAGCGGAAAAATTGTTGATTTGCAGATTATCCGACGGATTTATGGCTTTATCAAGCCTTATAAATTTCGGTTCTGGTTTCTCGTGGGCTTGATTTTGTGCATGGCAGGGGTGTCACCTGTGATTCCCTTGATGATACGTTATACGCTCGATCATTTTGTGAGTTTGGATAAAATGGCCGACTTGCTTCGCATGTTTTTCATCATGATCGCCGTGCTTTTCGCACAAACAGGATTACAGTTTTCTACCAGTTATTTAGCAGGCTATCTAGGTCAAACGGTTATTCGTGACATTCGTGTTCAATTGTATGCCAAAATCGTCGATTTGAAATTAGCTTTTTTTGATGCCACGCCCATCGGTCGTTTGGTGACACGAACGGTCTCAGATATCGAGACCTTGAATGATGTGTTTTCAGAAGGATTAGCATCTATTGCGGGGGATTTGTTGCAATTGTTTTTGATTATTGGCGTCATGTTCTACACGGATTGGCGTTTGACTTTGGTAATCTTGGCCACGGTTCCATTCATGGTGTTCTCTACTTATGTGTTCAAAGAATACATCAAGAAATCCTTTAATGAAGTTCGCGTTGCGGTAGCGAACTTAAATTCCTTTGTTCAAGAGCATATTTCAGGGATGATGATTGTGCAATTATTTCATGCAGAAAAGCGGGAATTAGCCAAGTTTAATCAAATTAATCAAGATCATCGCGATGCGAATATTCGGGGTATTTTAGCTTATTCCGTGTATTTTCCAGTAGCGGATGTGATTTCAGCAGTAGGATCCGGTTTCGTGGTTTGGATGGCTTCGACTTATATTTTGAAGGAACAAATCACGGTGGGTACGTTGACAGCCTTCATCATGTTTATTAACTTATTTTTCCGACCAATCAGGATGTTGGCAGATCGTTTTAATACACTGCAAATGGGCATTGTTTCGACAGAGCGTATTTTGACCTTGTTGGACTCCAAAGATTACATTCAGAATAATGGGAAGATTTTAGCAGATAAACTCAAAGGAGACATCGTATTTGACAAGGTGACTTTTGCTTACAATGAACCCGAGTGGGTTGTGAAGCAGGTGAGTTTTGAAGTTCCTTCCGGACAAACCTTAGCGATTGTAGGTGCAACAGGTGCTGGTAAATCATCTATTATTGGATTATTGGGTCGTATGTATGATTGCCAAAAAGGAGAAATTCGTATCGATGGTGTTGCTTTGCCTGACTATGAGATTCATAGTTTGCGAAAGAACATAGCCGTTGTTTTGCAGGATGTATTTTTATTTAGTGCATCTATCGCCTACAACATTCATTTAGGTGATGAGTCTATTTCGCAAAAGAAGATTGAAGAGGCTGCTAAAGCGGTAGGTGTGCATGATTTTATTATGTCCTTGCCGGGAGGATATGCTTATGAAGTGATGGAGCGTGGGGCGACTCTAAGTGTGGGTCAGCGCCAATTGATCTCCTTTGTACGTGCCATGGTGCATGATCCGAAGATTATTATTTTGGATGAAGCAACTTCATCGGTTGACTCGGAGTCGGAGGGGATGATCCAACAAGCCATTGCAACTTTGATGCAAGGAAGAACAGCCGTTGTTATTGCGCATCGCTTGTCGACGATTCGAAATGCGCATCAAATTTTGGTGATGGATAAAGGGGAAATTAAAGAACGCGGTACACACGAGGAATTATTGAAGCAAGCAGGATTGTATGCTCAATTGTATCATTTACAATTTAGTCGTAATTAATCCGTATATTTGAGGCTTATGAAATTGAAAAATTATATACTAGTTGGTTTTATCGCAATCCTTGGTTTGAGTTCTTGCGGTAAGTTCGAGAAGTTCCGTAAGAGTGCAAGTTTGCCTGTTAAATACAAGGCGGCTGTGGACTACTATAAAAAGAAGGATTTTGATAAGGCTAGCATCTTATTTGATGAGATTCTACCTTTGATGAAGGGGGATTCTACGCAGGAAATGGCTACATATTACCAAGCCTATTGTGATTTTAATTTAGGAAATTATACTGTTGCGAATGCCCATTTTAAGAAGTTTTACGAGGTTTTCTCGCGCAGTGAATATGCGGAAGAGGCGATATATATGTCGGCATTTTCCATGTATAAAGATTCTCCTAATTTCAATTTAGACCAAACGGGGACCTTAACAGCGATCAATGAATTGCAGAGCTATTTGAATAATTATCCGGATACCAAATTCAAGGATGAGTGTTCGAATATGATTAAGGAATTGCGTCGTAAATTGGAACGTAAGGCCTACGAAAAGGCCAAATTGTATCACAAGACATCTTCATTTAATATTGCTTCATTGAAATCATCTGTGATTGAGATTACAAACTTTCAGCGAGACTTTCCAGATTCAGATTATAATGAGGAAATGGCTTACTTAAAGGTTTTGGCTCAATTTGATTTGGCAAACAGTACGATTGAATCGAAGCAAAAGGAACGTTTTTCCGATGCGTCGAAATTTTATTTAGAATTAGTGGATAAATATCCACAGAGTGCATTTTTGAAGGATGCGGAGAAGATGTACGACAAGAGCAATCAAGAGCTAGAGCGAATCACGAAGTTGGAAGCGGAGCAGAAAGCTTTATTAGAAAAAGAGAAGTCGAATACGTCAAAATTGACCACGAGTCCTCAATAGTTTATTTCAGAAAATTATCTTATTTTTGCAACCTTAATTAAAATTCAAAGAGATGTCTAAGATCCAAACCAATCCATCGATCATTACGCGTGATGTAGATAAAATTGCTGCAAAGACAGGTAATACATATGAGTCTATTTCCATTATTGGACAACGTGCTCGTCAGATTTCAAGCAAAATGAAGGAGGAATTATCAGGTAAATTATCTGAGTTTGCTTCGTCTGTAGATAATTTGGAGGAGATTTTTGAAAACCGTGAGCAGATCGAAATCTCGAAATACTATGAGCGTATGCCAAAGCCAAGTGCGATTGCTATCGACGAGTTTTTGGCTGACAAAGTAGATTTCAGAGCACGTACAGAGGGAACAGACGAAAACTAATCTTTTTTCGTTTGATTTCATATGAAATCCATTCGCATACTTTTATTCGCGATTCTATGTCTCGGTTCTTGGGTCTCTAAAGCCCAAGAACTACAGACAACTGTTACGATTAACACCGAGCAATTACAGCTCGATCAGCAGCGAGGATCCTCGCAAATTTATTCCGAACTTCAGCGTACACTTCAAGATTTTTTGTCCAACCGCCGTTGGTCAAACGATAATTTTGCGCCCGAGGAAAAAATCAAAGTCAACATCAATCTTCTATTGACCAAAGCGAGCTCACAAGGTGATTTTGAGGCCAATGCTCGTATTCAGGTTTTACGTCCCGTTTTTGGAACCTCTTATGAGACGGTCATCTTGAATATGGTTGATAAAAATTTCAATTTTAAGTACCAGTTAGGTACGCCAATCACCTACAATGACAATAGTTTTATTGATAATTTGAGTTCATTGATGGCCTATTATGCCTATTTGTCTTTGGCTTATCATTATGATTCGATGGGATTGCGTGGGGGAGAGGCCTTTGTACAAAAATTGGTGAATTTGACGAATCTAGCTCAAAATTCGGGAACTGGATGGGGTAATGCTTCTGATATTCGTTCTCGCTTCGCGATTTCGGAGAATTTGATGAACCAACAAATCCAAGGGATGCGTGATGTGAATTATACCTACCATCGTTTGTATTTGGATACATTTAAGGATAAGCCGGATGAGGCACGCAAGGGGATTTTGGATTTGTTGATGCAGATTCGCCAGATTAATCAGATACGCCCAGGCGCAGCGAGCATTCGTGTGTTTTTTGATGCCAAAAGCGAGGAGATCTTTTCTATTTTGGATGAGGCGGGCGTGTCTGAGCGCCAACAAGCCTTTGCTTATTTAAGTTTACTAGATCCAATTCGGACCGAATCTTATCGAAAATTAATCAGGTAGATTATCAGTTTTAGGGGAAATGAAGTACTTTTTCTCCTGTACCTTTGGCAATCCTCAAAACAGGTTTGCCAAAGGTGAGTGGAACTGAGTTAATTAAAGTGAGTGGATCTAGGTTTGCCAAATGTGAGTGGAACCCACTTAGCCAAAGCTAGCTAGGATTTCGACTTTAATTCAAAAATCATCACGGTCTCCGTTTTGTCAGAAACCTTGAATCGGTTATCAATGCGGTGACCCACTATCCAAGCCACAGAACCTTTGCTTAGCATTAATAAGGTGGTTTTCTTGATATTCAGTGCCACTTTTTTGTCCGTTAGGAAGTCAGAAATTAGCTTTTTGGAATTCATGCCTAGCGGGCAAAACCAATCGCCTTCTTGCGTCTTACGGATTTCAAGCGGAAATGTTAAGCTATCAGCATCGAGACATGCAATATTTGCTTCAGTTGGAACTTTGAAATCAGCCGTTTTTTCCTCTACATAAATATGTAATTCCTGCGAACCCAAGTCGATGATTTCATCTTCTTCTTGAACTAAGATGGGTTTGTATTCCGACTGGTCCTTAGGGCTTAAAACCCATTGGTTCCGGTCGATGTTCAATGTATATAACGGGGATTCGAAAATCTTGCCTACTTTATCTGCTGGGTGATTCGTGATTTGAGCGATTTGATCTCCGTTGAATGCTAAACTTTGGAGCCAACGCTGTTGCATGACTTTTTCACGGGCCGACTTCACATTTAATTGAACAAATAAATTATTAGCTGTGTCGCTCTTAATATTAGACTCTTGCCACATCGCGTATTCTTCTTGAATCCAGGCTTCTATATCCCGAATTCGCTCACTCGTTTGTGCTAAGGTTTCATCAAAGGTTGAATTGAGCTCTTGAAACTTGGGCATGATTTCATGACGGATGAAATTACGCTGGTATTTCGTGGATTCATTGGATGAATCCTCTCTCCATGCCAAATGTTTCTCAACAACAAAATCGAATATTTGTTCTTGGTTGGCGAATAACATTGGTCGGATAATATGGCCATTTTTTACGGGTATACCGTGGAATCCAGCCAATCCACTTCCCCGTGTTAAGTTGATCAATACAGTTTCAGCGCTGTCCATTTGATGATGTGCCGTCGCAATGTATTGATATCCTGCTTGTTGGCGAATTTCCTCAAACCAATTATACCGCAACAATCGCGCAGCCATTTGCGTGGAAATCTTTTCTTTCTCCGCAAAGGCTTTGGTGTCAAAAACGATACTGTGGTAGTCGACCTTGAGCGTTTTGGCAAATTTCTTTACAAATACCTCATCGGCTAGTGATTCTTCGCCACGCAAACTGAAATTCACATGGGCAATTCCAAAATTGAATTTTGCCAACGAAAATAGTTTGGCCAAAACCACCGAATCGATTCCTCCGCTAACTGCGATTAGGATTTTGTCTTCGGGTTGAAATAAATTCTCTTTTTGGATAAAATGGATGAAATCTTCCAGCATAAAATTGGTAAATTGCGCGTTCAATTGAAGATGCGAAATTAACGATTCGCGATGAACATGCGGCAAAAATACGGATTATTCCTCTTTTTCTTTTTGATTCTTCCAGCTTGCTTGCTCGCGCAAAGCCAGTTGGAGGTCATTCGCGCCGACAGCCTCAATGGCATGCAACAAGAGTTAATCATGCGCAAAACGTTGATTGGTCGTGTTTTTTTGCGACAAGGAACGACAACATTGGCATGCGATCAAGCAGTCCTAAATAGTACCACGAATAATGTGGAAGCTTATGGGCATGTGAAAATCATTCAAGCGGATACGGTGACGATAACGGGTGATACAGCAGTGTACATTGGGGATACGCGGCAAGCTTATATTTCCGGAAAGGTCAAGTTAGACGATCATACAATTATTCTAACAACGAATAAACTAGATTATGACATGAATTCTCGGATGGCTATTTACCATTCTGGTGCAAAGATTGTGGATAAGAAATCAACTTTGTCAAGTAAGGAAGGTTTCTACAATACGGTTACCAAAAACTTTTTATTCAAAGAAAAGGTTCGCGTCTTAGACAAAGAAGGCGGAAAATTGCAAGCAGATTCGCTTAAGTACAATACCGCTTCGAAAGAGGCCTATTTTATTGCTCCTACGGAAATCATTACGAAAAAAGATACGGTTTTAACGAACGCTGGTTTTTACAATACGCAAACCAAAGTTTCGAATTTTACCGGTCGGTCTACAGCCAAAACTGACGAATACATCCTTTCAGCCGATACCCTGTTTTACGATAGCCCCACACAGATTGGGGTTGCACGTGGACGTGTTGAATTTTTAAGCCAAAAACAAAAGGTTGTTTTGACGGGTGATCATGGTCGTTATGCTGGAAAAACAGGAATCACGCGGGTCTATGGACACGCGCTGATGCGGAATATTGGTGAAAAGGACACTTTGTATTTGACTGCTGATACCTTGGTTTCGATGCAAAATAAGACGGACTCAACGCGAAAATTGTATGCCTACAAACATGTGTTGATCTATAAATCTGACTTCTCTGGGAAGTGTGATTCGCTCGGTTATGACACCAAGGATTCGGTTATTCACTTTTACCAAAAGCCTTTACTATGGACGAATGATTCCCAATTGCAGGCTGATTCGGTTTCCATGTACATGACCAATCAAAAAATGCGTGAGATGCGTTTGCGCGGTCATTCCTTTGTGATTTCAAAAGATTCTGCGTCCCATTATAATCAAATTAAGGGACGCAAAATGTGGGTATTTTTTGCAGATGATTCCCGATTGAAGAAAGTCCAAGTGGATGGCAATGGTGAAAGTGTATATTATGTCATGGATGATAAGAAAAATACAACAGGCTTGAATCGCGTCGAATGCAGTCGGATGAACCTCTTTTTTCTAGAAAATAAAATCAATAAGATATCGTTTATCACGAAACCTGAAGCCAAGTTCGTGCCTCCCAAGGAGTGGAAAGATGAGCTCGAATATTTGGATGGATTTAATTGGCGCTCAAAAGAAAAAATTACATTACCGATGATTATGGAGCGCGTTCGTCTGGCTCCCGCTGTTAAAAAACCTTAAAATTTGGCTTTTTGTCACTGGATTTTGACCGTTTACCTATTGTAGTATTTTTTCTTAGCTATAAAGAATTACTTTTGAACATTCGATTTCCTTATGATTCAAACTTTACGTCATTCTTTCTTTTTTGCATTGCTGCTCGGCTTTCTTGGTCCAGTATTTCTGCATGCTCAAAATGATGGGAAATCGAAATCTAGACTAAGTATTCAACGAACAGCACAGCGCGTGACTTTGCCAATTTTATTGGCTAAGCGTTCATTTCATGTGAATCCTGCTTTGCAGACTAATCTTGATTTAAAGCAGAATTCATACCTAACGCAAATCATGAAGACAAGTTTTGCGAAAGCTTCCTCGACAAACATCGTAGGGCAGGTTCAGGATCGTAAATTAGTCGAAGAGAATAGCAACAATCCGAATTACTTGTTTTTAAATGACCGTATTCAAGTTTCGCATGCCTATCCTAATCCAGCTTCTGATTTTCTGGATATCGATTATCAGGTTGTAGGCAATCAGGAATTGCGAATTGGCTTTTTTAATGTATTGGGAGAACAAGTGAAGGAATTTTCCCTTGACAGAGATCAAAAAACATTGCGTATTTCCTTACGCGATTTTTCTTCAGGGATGTATCTATATCAATTGTCGATAGATGGCCGGTCGGTCGCTACCAAAAAAATTATTGTTCGGAAAGGGGTATAAAAAAAACCTGGATGGAAGTCATTCCATCCAGGTTCTGTAGAGACGCGATACTTCGCATCTACTCCCTAGGCTGAAGCCTAGGGTTATAAAAGAATTAGGATAACCCCAGACTTTAGTCTGGGGCTTTTTAGGTATCGCGTCTCGACACTATTGATTAGCAATCGTTCGCTTAATAAACGCTGTCAAATCAGCTCCCGTCAACAAATTCTGCGATAGTAAAGCTAGATCTGAGATTTGCTTCGCTAAAGCTTTTTGCTCTTCTTCAGATTCTAAGCTCGCTAATTTGCCAATCAACGGGTGATTCGCATTGACCGTAATATTATAGGTTGTTGGCATCGCCCCAAACATTCCCATGCCTCCGCCGTTTTTCGACATTTCACTCATGCGGCGCATGAACTCATTTTGGGTAACAATGGCAGGTAATTCGTCCGGAGACATGGCCTCAACGGCTACGACTTTTTGTTTGTCATTCAGGGTTTCTTCGAATACTTTCTTGACACTTTCTTTTTGTGTATCGCTCAGAATGGCTTCTAAGTTGATTCCTGTATCAATTAATTTATCAATTCGGTCTGCATCCACACGCTTCCATTGGGTTTTCTCCAATTTGGCTTCCATGGCTTGAATGAAATGACTATCGATTAAGGAATCAAGTCGTAATACTGAGTACTCTTTTTGTTTGGCGGATTGAATAAAGGCATCTTGCTGTTGTTCGTCAGTCGTATAGAGATAGACTTTGTTGCCATCTTTATCCGTTTGTGCTGCCTGAACCTCTTCAGCGTATTCGTCTAACGTAAAATATTTGTCATTCGTATCTTGAACTAAGCAAAAATTTGTTGCGCGTTCCATGAATTTTTCATCGGAAATCATTCCGTATTTGACGAATAAGCCAATATTCGCGAATTTCTCTTCGAATGCTGCACGGTCAGCCTTGAATAGGTCGGCCAATTTATCCGCAACTTTTTTCGTGATGTACGAATTGATTTTCTTGACATTTGAATCCGCTTGTAAGAAGGAACGAGACACGTTCAATGGAATATCCGGTGAATCAATGACTCCATGCAACAACATCAAGAATTCGGGTACGATGTCTTTGACTTCGTCGGTGATGAAGACTTGGCGGCTATATAATTGGATCTTTTCACGCTGCAACTGCATTTCATTCTTCACTTTCGGGAAGTATAAAATACCCGTTAGGTTGAATGGATAATCCACGTTTAAATGAATCCAAAATAAGGGCTTTTCTTGCATTGGATACAATTCATCGTAGAATTGTAGGTAATCTTCGTCTGTTAAATCGGACGGAGACTTCGTCCAAATCGGATTTGGGTTGTTGATAATTTTCTCTTGAAATTCAATCGGCATCGGTAAGAACTTGCCATACTTTTCCAAGATGGATTTCAAACGATATTCTTCCAAGAATTCCTCGGAATCTTCCGCGATGTGTAGAATGATATCCGTTCCGCGTGTTTTCTTTTTGGCGGAACTAATCGAATATTCGGTTGAACCATCGCAAATCCAACGAGCTGCTTCGGCGCCATCTTGATAAGATTTCGAAATGATTTCCACTTCTTTGGCAACCATGAAAGCAGAATAGAATCCTAAGCCAAAATGACCGATGATCCCTTTGTCATCGCCTTGGTCTTTGTATTTCTCCACAAATTCTGTGGCGCCTGAAAAGGCGATTTGATTAATGTATTTTTTAATTTCTTCGGCAGTCATCCCGATTCCGTTGTCGGAAATCGTGATCGTTTTCTTGTCTTTGTCGAAGCTTACCTGCACTTTTAAATCACCCAACTCGCCATTGAATTCACCTATGGAGCTCAATCGCTTGATTTTTTGGGTGGCGTCTACCGCATTGGAAACCAACTCACGAAGGAAAATCTCGTGGTCCGAATAGAGAAATTTCTTGATAATAGGGAAGATGTTCTCAGTGTGAATGGAGATGTTACCTGTTTCTTTCATGTTTAATTGAGATTAAAAATCATAAATTTGGAATCCGATGGTTCAAATCTTAATCCAAAACCTATCGGAATGTCATATTGTCAGAAATTTTATGTCACATACATCCTTACGCCAAGAGCAAACCTGTCTTAATTGTGGACAAAAAGTACATGATCGTTTTTGTTCGTACTGCGGTCAAGAAAATCGTGAACCCCATGAATCCTTTTGGAGTTTGTTAATCCATTTTGTTGAAGATATTTTTCACTATGATGGTAAATTATTCACCACGATTAAGCAGCTTTTTCTAAAACCGGGTTTTTTATCCTCTGAATACCTACGTGGCAAAAGAACCGTTTATCTACATCCCATTCGCTTTTATTTATTCACTTCAGCCTTCTTTTTTATTAGTCTATTTTATGTTTTTCATCCCCTTGAAAAACGTTTGAGTCATGAACCCGAAAACTCGAGTAAAAAAGAATTGTCTTACCCCGTCATTGCTTTTAAAAATGGGTTTATGCAAGACCAAAAAGCAAATCCCAAAACGTTTGAAGACTACAAAAAACTTCAGGACAAATTGCCGGAAGCCAAACGTGATTCTGAATTTGAACAGAAATTAGTCAAACAGGTATATGCGATCGGTAATGAATATAAAAATTCGGAGGATTTACTCGAGGCGCTTGTAGATACCATGTTGCACAAAATGTCTACCCTGCTTTTTATCGCATTACCCTTGTTGGCTTTTATTTTACAGTTGCTTTTTATAAGACGAAAAGGATTTTACTACATGCATCATGGCATATTCATTTTGCACATGGCTACCAGTTATTTTATTACCCTTTTCTTCGTAGAGGTCGTTGGAATTGTAAAATTGTTGACTTCCTGGGCTGTAGTTGGCCAAATTTCCGGATGGTTGATTTTTGCTTGGTTTGTTTATTATTTATTCGCTTTCAAACGCTTTTATCAATTAACCTGGCCTAAGGCAATGATTTATTATGCCTTTGCGGTTTTGATGCAACAGATATTATTGGCTTTTATTTTTATTGGTTTATTGATCTTTTCATTCTTTAGCCTGTGAGAATTCTAATCCTACTTTTATTGAGTAGTTCGGTCGTTTTCGCCCAACAAGAATCCCTGCGCATGGTTTATCCCTTTATGCCCTTGGGTATCAATCCCGCCATGGCAGGTGCCAAAGGCGTCGCCTCGATGATAGGTATTTATCGGAAAAAGCCATTGTTTCAAGGTGGGATTACGAATACAGCATCGTCCCAACAATATTTTAGTTTCGACATGCCTATCGCGCAAGAGAAAGGGGGCATCGGATTTTTGGCTTATAATACGGATCAGTCTTATGCCATGGCTTCAGGTGGAATTGCAGCTAATTTGGGTTTAGCGGCAGTTGGGTCGAAGCAATTGCAATGGGGAAGAGGGAATCATCTACGAATGGGTTTGGAATTAGGAGTCAATCAATTTCCCATCATTGGAAAAAGTGGAACAAGTGTCTTGGGTGGTCATTACGGTTGGGGCCTACAATATGAACGCGGGGATTTTCAATTGGGTTTTAGTTCGCCTGCGAATTCCTTCGAATCGAGTTATGGTTCTTTAAATAAGCCTTTGTACTTGACGGGGCAATACATCTTACATGTTTCCCAACATACCTTAAAGCTGGGGACGGTTATTCGAAGCCAACGAGAATCCACGAAAGCGGATTATTATGCTGTGTTTTGGGTGAAAGAAAAGTTGGGTGCAGGAATTTGGTATCAAGAAACAGGGTCTGAACTAGGTTCCAAGGCATTGTTAGGAAGTTTTGAGGTAGCGCTGGGTAAGAATTTTCGCTTGGGATATGCCTATGATTTTTTAGGGGAATCCACGGCTTATTATCCCGCAGGTTTTGGTTCAGCTGTATCCTCCGAACGGGCAGGATTTCATCAATTGTTTCTCCGTTATGAGGTGGATTTAGGAAATGGAAAAATTGCAGAATTCCGGCCTTAAGTAATTATGCGATTTCTTTGACTTTGGTAGGATAAAATTGGAATAAATAAAGAATTATTTAGTGCGCGAATAAATAGGATTTTTTCCAAAGAAATTTGTGCCCTTATATGGTATAAAAACCTCCGAATTGTTGGGTTTTATTGCCGAGAGTATATTAAATTGCGAGGATTTTTTTTCGAGAGAATTAAATTAACCTAAACCAAAACAATAACGTTTGAAACTATTTCTAGTCGACGGCTAGAATTTTACATTATGGATCCATTTTCCTACGTTGCCAATGCTGATACCCAAGTCATCGCTGACTTGTACGAAGCATATAAACAAGACCCTAATTCCGTAGACAGCTCTTGGAGAGATTTCTTTAAGGGATTCGATTTTTCACAAACCTGGTTAACAGACGCGCCGGTGGGCAATGCTGCAGATTCTGCACATGTTCAAAAAGAAATGGCGGTTATCTCGCTGATCAAAGCATTCCGCTCACGTGGACACTTGTTGTCTAAAACGAATCCTGTCCGGGAACGCAAAGACCGTCAGCCCCGATTAGGTTTGGCCGATTATGCGCTTTCTGATGCTGATTTAGATACCGTATTTCAAGCGGGTGTTTTCTTAGGAATCGGACCTGCGACCTTGCGTCAAATTCAAGATGCTTTGCACAAAATTTATGCGGGAACTATCGGTTTTGAATATTCGTACATCCGTGAGGTAGCTACGAAGGAGTGGTTGCGTAACAAAATTGAAAAAGAAGCTTTGTCTTTCAATCCCTCGATTGAAAAGAAAAAACATATCCTTCAGAAATTGAACGAAGCAGTTGTTTTCGAGAATTTCTTAGGAACAAAATACTTAGGCCAAAAGCGTTTCGGACTCGAAGGTGGAGAATCTACCATCGCTGGTTTGGATGCGATTATTAATACGTCGGCCGACTTAGGTGTGAAGGAAGCCATGATTGGTATGGCACACCGCGGTCGTTTGAACGTATTGGCGAATATCATGCACAAATCTTATGAAGCGATCTTTGATGGTTTCGAAGGAAATGTGCCGGATGAAATTCATGGCGATGGTGATGTGAAATACCACTTAGGGTATTCATCGAAGCACATCTCGCCAAACGGTAGCGAAATTTCCTTGAAGTTAGCGCCCAACCCATCCCACTTAGAAGCCGTGAATCCTTTAGTTGAAGGTTTTTGTCGGGCAAGTGCAGATGCACATTATGATTGTGATTATGATAAGGTTTTGCCTATTTTAATTCATGGAGATGCGGCAGTTGCGGGTCAAGGAATTGTCTATGAGGTAACTCAAATGGCAGGCCTCAAAGGATACAATACCGGAGGTACCATTCACTTTGTGATCAACAACCAGGTAGGTTTTACCACCGACTTTGACGATGCACGTACTTCCATCTATTGTACAGACGTAGCCAAAATCATCGATGCTCCAGTGATTCACGTCAATGGTGACAATGCCGAGGCGGTTGTTTTTGCAGCGAGATTGGCAGCAGAATTCCGTCAGAAATTCAATAAAGACATTTTTGTAGACATGGTGTGCTACCGTCGTCATGGGCACAACGAGTCCGACGAACCGAAATTTACGCAACCAGAACTCTACAACATCATTTCCAAGCATCCCAACCCACGCGAGATCTACATCAAGCGCTTGACGGAGCGCGGAGATTTTGATGCGAAGATTGCAGCGCAGATGGACGAAGAATTCCGTCAGCTGCTTCAAGATCGTCTCAACATGGTCAAAGAAAAGCTACTTCCTTACCAGGCTACCAAATTTGAAATAGAGTGGGCAAACTTACGTCGCTCCAAGCCTGAGGATTTTGACCGATCGCCTGAAACAGGAGATCGG
>CALLKB010000103.1 GCA_938008575.1 uncultured Cytophagaceae bacterium
CGCGCTAACATCTTTGTAACGGCGACAGGTAACGTGAAAATCATCCGTGATCGTCACTTCAAAGCGATGAAAGACAAAGCAATCGTTTGTAACATCGGTCACTTTGACAATGAAATCGACATGGAGTGGTTGAACAACAACTACGGTTCTACAAAAGACCAAATCAAACCACAGGTTGACATGTACACAATCGACGGCAAAAACGTGATCGTTTTGGCAGAAGGTCGTTTGGTAAATTTAGGTTGTGCCATGGGTCACCCTTCTTTCGTGATGTCGAACTCATTCTGTAACCAAACATTAGCTCAATTGGAATTATGGGCTAATTCTAAAAATTACGAGAACAAAGTTTACATCTTACCAAAACACTTGGATGAGAAAGTAGCATTCTTGCACTTAGCACACATCGGTGCGAAGTTGGAGAAATTAGAAAAAGAACAAGCAGAATACATCGGCGTACCTCAAGCGGGTCCATTCAAGCCAGAGCATTACCGTTACTAGTATTTTTCTGAATGTATATCAAAAGCTGCACTTTCATGGTGCAGCTTTTTTTATATCTTTAAATTCACATTTGATTCCAATGACCCAGAAATTACTCTTCATTCTTCTTATCCCCTTCGGTTTATTTGCTCAAAAATTCAGCCATGCGGATAGTCTTCGTGGAACATTAAGCCCGGCAAGAGCCTGTTTCGACGTATTGCATTATGACCTACATGTGGCTGTGAATCCGGCCGAAAAAAGCATTTCGGGAACGAATAGCATTCGTTTTATCACGACCCAACAAACCAAAGAGATTCAATTGGATCTATTTGCAAACTTAATCGTAGACGAAATTCGTTGGGCCAATAAAAAAGTAAACTACCGTCGGGATGGCAACGCGATCTTCATCCAAGCAGCCAAATTGATTCCTGCCAAACAAGTTCAAACGGTTTGGGTGAAGTACCACGGAAATCCCCGACCGGCCGTAACCCCCCCCTGGGATGGCGGATTTTCCTGGACAAAAGATCCCAAAGGGAATCCTTGGGTAACCGTATCCTGTGAGGGATTAGGGGCATCTGTTTGGTGGCCCTGCAAGGATCACCCTTCCGACGAACCCGCATCGATGGACATCCACATCGAAGGCCCCAAAGGACTGGTTTCTGTTTCCAACGGAAATCTGGTAGAAAAAATCAGCAAGGCATCCACCGATGAATATCACTGGAGAGTCAGCTACCCCATCAATCTATACAATGTTAGCATCAATATGGCCGAATATGCGCATTGGTCCAAAACGATGAAGCAATTGAATGGCAAGAACTTAGATTTAGACTATTATGTTCTCAAAGAAAATGAGGCAATTGCTAAAAAACACTTCGAGCAAAGTGAAGAAATGTTGCGCATTTTTGAGAAATATTTTGGACCATACCCTTTCCCCCGGGATGGATATGCTTTAGTAGAAACGGATTACTGGGGCATGGAACACCAAAGTGCAGTTGCCTACGGTAACCACTACAAAAATAACAAATTTGGGTTCGATTTTATCATCATTCATGAGTCGGCACATGAATGGTTTGGCAATTCCATTTCTTGCTCCGATCATGCAGATTTGTGGATTCACGAAGCATTAGGAACTTATGCCGAGGCCATTTATGTGGAGGAGAAATTTGGCAAGGCGAAAGCACAAGAATACTTGAATGGTCAAAAAAGAAACATTCGCTATGCCTTTCCAATTGCAGGCCCTTATCAGGTTAACTACCAGCACCCGGATTCCGACATGTATTTTAAGGGAACCTGGATGTTCCATACCTTGCGAAATATCATTCAAGATGATGCCCTTTGGTTTAAAACCATGCGCGAATTTTGTTTAGCATTTTACCACAAGAACACGAATACGCAAGAAGTAGTTGAATATTGGAGCAAGCACTTGAACAAGCCCATCAAGGATTTGATGTTGAATTATTTGTATCAAGTGAAGAATCCCAATTTGCAATATAGCATCTTACAAACGGGCAATTCTTGGACAATGCGCTATCGCTGGAGCAATCTGAGCGATGCCATCAGCTTTCCTCTTACACTTAAATCAGGCGAGAAAATCAAACCAAATTCGGCATGGCAAGAAATCCAATTAGACCATGCTCCGGAATTGGATGAAGAAAGCTATTTATTTGATAAAGAATTGCTAAAATAAATCGCTGAAATCCCGTATTTTTGCACAAAATTAAGACAGAAAAGAAATGAAATTTGGCGTAATCGTATTCCCGGGTTCCAATTGTGATGATGACACCGTTGGCGTAATTCAAAGCTTAGGCCACGAGGCCGTGAAATTGTGGCACAAGGATACCGATTTGCAAGGCTGTGATTTCATTATCGTTCCGGGTGGTTTCTCCTATGGAGATTACTTGCGTTCAGGTGCCATTGCACGCTTTTCACCTATCATGGAACACGTCATTGAATTCGCTAAGAATGGTGGCTATTTGATGGGTATCTGTAACGGATTTCAGGTATTGGTGGAGGCACATTTATTGCCAGGCGTTTTATTACGTAACAATTCCCAAAAATTCATTTCAAAAAATATCTACTTGAAGGCTGCGACAAACAATGCTTTATTGACGCAAGAGTTAGATCGTAACAAAGCCTACAAAATACCTATCGCGCACGCCGAAGGTCGTTATTTTGCAGATCAAGCAACTTTGGCATCGCTACTAGCAAATGATCAAATCTTGTTTTACTATTGCGACGCGAATGGACAAGTAACAGAAGAAGCCAATCCAAACGGAAGCTTATTGAACATCGCTGGAATTTGCAATGAAGGACGCAATGTATTCGGATTGATGCCACACCCAGAACGTGCGGCAGATCCCGATTTGAATAACACAGATGGATTGGAAATCATGAAGCAATTAATTCTTCAAATGGCATAAAATCAAAAAGCGCGAAATTCGCGCTTTTTTTGTATTACTTGAAAACCCTAGGCTTCAGCCTAGGGACCCCAGACTGAAGTCTGGGGATAAAAAATGTTATCTTAAATCATTCACCTCTACCCCCGGAAACGCCTTCTTATTAAATGTAAAGAATGCATCATCCGCACCCGCTTTGGCATTCAATTTCGTGACCGTAAACAATTGTTTCTTACCCGTCTTATTAACAATTGTCCAAGACTTCACCGTAAAGTCCGATGTGTTAATTTTAAGACTGATATGCTTCACCTGAGCAGCTTTAGCACCTGGAACCATCTCTACCGTAGCAATGCCACCTGATTCACCTACCAAGCTAAACTTATAGCCTTTTTTGTCAAACGTATAAATCTTTGCAGGATTCAAGTCTCCATCTGCCGGATCAAAGGCTGAAATATTCACTTCATTAATTTCTTTGATATACGTCGCAACTTCTTTCCCATTATTAAAAATCTCTTGCCCTGCCGTCTTCAAACGAAACTTCGTCCCCTTTACGGTAATCGAACCATTCATCGCATTTCCACCATCGGTTTGATAGCTGAAATTTGCTGAAAACGACCCCATGCTTTTATATTTCTTTTGCATGCCATCAATTAAACTGATGGCCTTATTCGCTTGTCCCCAAACAGGTAACGATAACAATACAAACGCTAATATCTTTTTCATTACTTTAAATTTTTCAAAATTTCTTCTAACTCTACTTCGGATTTCACTAATACCTCACGGGCTTTTGATCCGCCAAACGAACCTACAATGCCCGCTGCCTCCAATTGATCGATCAATCGACCTGCACGGTTATATCCTAATTTCAATTTACGTTGAATCAAGGATGTACTTCCCTGCTGATGCATCACAACCAAACGTGCCGCCTCATCAAAAAACGAATCCCGATCGCCCAAATCTACATCGCCTCGGTCTTGACCACCCATTTCATCGGCATCTGGTTCTGGTAATAAATAGGCCGACGAATAACCTTGTTGATTCCCAATAAAGTCACAAATCTCCTCAACCTCCGGTGTATCCACAAAAGCACATTGTAAACGAATTACCTCAGATCCCATCGATAATAGCATGTCTCCCATACCTACCAATTGATCAGCACCGCCGGCATCCAAAATCGTACGGGAGTCAATTTTTGACATAACCTTGAACGATAAACGTGCAGGGAAATTGGCCTTAATCGTACCTGTAATAACGTTCACGGAAGGACGTTGTGTCGCAACAACCAAGTGAATACCGATGGCACGGGCCAACTGCGCCAAACGGGCAATCGGGTGCTCAACTTCTTTACCAGCAGTCAACATCAAGTCGGCTAATTCGTCAATCACCAAAACGATATACGGCATGAAATCATGCTCATTCGGATTCAATCGGCGATTAATGAATTTCGTATTGTATTCCTTAATATTACGACATCCCGCTTCTTTCAGTTTATCGTAACGCATATCCATCTCCTTACAAAGGGAATTCAAAGTCGCAACAACCTTTTTGGTATCCGTAATAATCGCCTCCGCAGAATCTGGCAAACAGGCTAAGAAATGGCGCTCCAACTTGTTAAACAAGGACAGCTCAACCTTCTTCGGATCCACCAATACAAACTTCAGGGTTGAAGGATGTTTCTTGTAAATCAAGGAAGTCAATAACATATTCAATCCCACCGACTTACCTTGTCCCGTAGCACCGGCCATCAATAAGTGAGGCATTTTGGCTAGATCGGCCACAAAAATTTCGTTCGAAATAGTCTTACCCAAGGTAATTGGCAAATCATACGTTGACTTTTGGAATTTCTCAGAACCAATCACGGCACGTACCGGAACCATTTCTCGGTTCTTATTCGCAACCTCGATACCAATCGTTCCTTTACCCGGCATTTGCCCAATAATACGAACACCCATGGCAGCTAAAGAAAGCGATAAATCGTCTTCCAGAGATGTAATTTTACTTACCCGGACACCCGCTTTTGGCACAATTTCATACAAAGTAACCGTTGGCCCAATCGTCGCTTCAATCTTTTGAATTCCAATGCCATAGTTCAACAAGGTCTCGACAATCTTCTCCTTGTTTTCCTTCAGCTCGTCCATCGTCACCTGTGTCGTCTGGTTCTTCTGATCGTATTCCTTCAACAAATCAAGCGTCGGGTAGACATACTTAGGCAAGTCCGCTGTAGGGTCATATAAACCAAACTGGGCAACTAAGTCATTAGCCTGAACAGTGGTAGTCGGTTGTGTTTCCTCAACTTCAACAGCCGCATCATCTTCATCAGCCACCTTGAATGTAAATGGCGTTTCATCCACTTCTTCCAAAGCTGCTTCCGCAATTTGCTCTTCTACAATCGGTAAATCCGCAGGCAATACTTCATCCTCTATTTTAACCGGCGGAACAAGCGGTCGGTAAATCTCTAAATCCTCATTATCCACATGAACAGGAGAATCATCGTCATCATCAAACAAGGCCTCTTCTTCGGCAAACTCATCCACAGGCAAAGCACCTCCAGAAGCTGCTGTTTGAACTTTAGGCTTGGAAGGATTCCATTGGTAGAATAAAATCAAAAACACCAAACCCGCAAATCCAAGCGCAAAAATGGCCAAGTAACCAATCAATTGAATTAGTTTCTCACTCACAAAATAACCCACGCCTCCGCCAATCGAATGCGGCAAATCCAATTGATAAACAAAAAATCCAGCGATTAAACTTCCCCAAATGATGTAGAAAATCACTTGCCATGTTAAACGATCCAAGGGATAAATTTCCCGTTTGAAAATCAGTTTAATGGCCGATAAAAAGAATAAAGGAATCAACAATAGGGACGACCACCCAAAAGTTCTGAACAAAAAGAAATGTGCAATTTTGGCACCCAATAAGCCTGCCCAGTTTTTAACGGGAATATCAGAACCTGCAATCACATCCAAAGCACCTTCCGAAACTTCACTTTGATCCGCAACTCCTACGAAGAAACTCGACACGAAAGCAAACAGTAATAAAAAGCCAACAAGCAACAAAAAGCATCCGAAAATCAATCGAACGCGATATGCAATCTCTGCCGGAGTTTTGGGCTTCCTGTTTTCTGAATCAAAATTAATTTGAAGGGTACTCGTAGGATTAACTATCTTTTTGGCCATCTAAGAAACAATCATATTTAACATATAAATTTCGACTTTTTGATTCGATTTACAAAATCAATTTTACAGTCCCGCTTGAACGATCCCTTGATTGATTTCCTTAATCAAACCCGGACCTTCATAGATGAATCCCGTGTAAATTTGAACCAAACTCGCTCCAGCACGCAATTTCTCAATGGCATCTGAGGCAGAATGTATCCCTCCCACTCCAATAATTGGAATTTGTCCGTTCGATTTTTGATGGATGTAAGCAATCACCTCAGTCGAACGTGCACGAACCGGCTTACCACTTAAGCCGCCGGATTGCGATTTCAATGATTCTTCTGATTGCAATCCTTCTCGTGACAAGGTCGTATTCGTCGCAATCAAACCAGCAATTTTAGTTTCTAAAACAATTTCAATCACATCATCCAATTGCTCATTCGTCAAATCGGGGGCTATTTTAAGCAAAATGGGCTTTTGCTTGGGCTTGGCAGCATTCAAGATTTGAAGGCGCATCAGCAAATTTTGAAGTGGCTCCTTCTCCTGCAATGCGCGCAAATTAGGCGTATTCGGAGAACTAACATTGACCACAAAATAGTCAACCACATCATACAAGGCCTCAAAACCTTTGCAATAATCTTCATCTGCCTCCTCGTTTGGCGTAACTTTATTTTTACCCAAATTTCCTCCAATGATTACTTGAGACTTACGCGCTTGCAAGCGCTTTTTCATCGCATCCAAGCCTTCATTGTTGAACCCCATCCGATTTATTATCCCACCATCTGCAGGTAAACGAAACAAACGTGGCTTATCATTTCCCGCTTGAGCCTTTGGAGTAACGGTACCTACTTCGATAAAGCCAAATCCTAAATGTGAAAATTCATCGATTAAAAGTGCATTCTTATCAAAACCCGCAGCTAATCCGACTGGATTAGGAAATCGTATACCAAAAACCGTTCGCGCCAAGCTCGGATGCTCATATCCATAAATGAGTCGGAACAAAGCAGGAACACCTGGAATCTTCATCGAAAACTTGATGATATCCGCAAGCAAATAATGCGCGCGCTCAGGATCAAACAGAAAAAAGAAAGGCTTGATAAGGTACTGATAAAACATAAAAGGGAATTCAAAAAGCTAAGTAACAAAAATACAAAATGCCCTCAAGATTATGGGAATAAATCAAGGATAATCTGAAGTTTCGAAAGACTTTTTAAAATAACACGCACAAGCATGCGGCCAACTCAAAAAAAAGGCTAATTTTAAAAATACCTTAAAGGGTAATCAAGCATTTAAAAATTATACAGCCTATGTTAAGTCGAGTAGCAAATTCCATCTATTGGATGAATCGGTACATTGAACGCGCCGACAATTACGCGCGATTCATTTCAGTAAATTTCAACCTTGCATTGGATCTCCCTCCCAATGTCCCGGAACAATGGGAACCGCTCATTGTCGCCACAGCCGATCATTACAATTTCTTTGAACATTATCCAGTTGCTAACAGAGAAAATGTCCTCTACTTCATGACATTCGATGAAAGCAATCCGAACTCGATTTTATCATGCTTATACAGCGCCCGCGAAAATGCACGGACCATCCGTGAGAGTATCTCAAGGGAAATGTGGGAATACGTCAACCAAATCTATTGGAAAGTCAAAGATCGTGTCGAAGGGAGTAGAGAATGGGAAATTTCTCGCTATCAAGGCTTTTTGGAGGAAATTAAATCAGGCAGTCAATTGTTCTACGGTATTGTGGACTCCACCATTACACGAGGAGAAGGTTGGCATTTTGGCCAATTGGGCAAATTACTGGAGCGCGCCGACAAAACCACGCGCTTCTTAGATGTGAAGTATTTTACACTACTCCCCGATATAGACGCGATTGGTTCTCCTTTGGACCTATTATTGTGGTCGGCGGTGCTTAAATCCAACTCGGCCTACAACATGTTCCGCCAGCAATACAAGGTCATCAATCCCAAGAATATCGTGGAATTTTTAATCCTTGACAAAAGCTTTCCGCGTTCTGTGGTGCATTGCTTGCAAGAAGCAGAAGCTTCCTTGTATGCAATATCAGGCACTTCTTTCGATAGCGGATATTCTAACCCTGCGGAGAAAAAAGTGTCAAAATTACTTTCCGAAGTGCAATTCACGGAAATCGACGACATTCTGAATACAGGATTACATCAGTTTTTGGACAATTTCCAAAGTAAAAACAACGAAATCGGCCAAACCATTTTCAACACCTATTTCGATTTGAAGCCGGTCAGCTAACCCGGCTTCTCAATTTTAATTTGTAATATTGCGCTCCCATTTGCCACCCATCATTTATGACATACTGTTTAGGAATCACCGTTAAAGAAGGTCTTATTGCAATCGCAGATACCCGAATCACGGCGGGGAATGAAATGTATTCCAATAAGAAAATTTCGATTCATGAAATTAATAAGCATAGCTTATTCATCATGACGGCGGGTTTACGCTCAGTTCGCGACAAAGCAGTCACCTATTTCAATCAGAAAATTGAGGAAGAAGAATCGAGCTATGATTATATGTTTCAAGCAGCAACGGCTTTTGGCCAAATGCTTAAAAAGGTCGCACAAGAAGATCGTGAGGCATTAGAAAAAGAAGGTTACAATTTTAACCTACATGCCATCGTAGGTGGACAAATGCCCAAAGACAGCGAACATAAATTGTTTCTAATCTTCCCCGAAGGCAATTGGATTGAAATCAATGATGGCTTGAAGTACCAAATTATTGGTAATTCCAACTATGGAAAGCCCTTGTTAAATCGTAACCTCAGTTTTGAGACTCCCTTAAAAGATGCGCTAAAAATGGGCTTCTTATCCTTTGATGCGACTCAGGTAAGCACGAATGATGTCGATTACCCGATTGATGTGGTGGTTTACGAAAAGGATAGTTTCAAAGCTAAAGAAATCCGTTTATATAAAGAGGACATGCAAAAGATTTCCGATGAATGGAATTTAGCCTTGCGTAATTCACTCGAAACGATTGACGAACATTGGATGAAGAGCTTACTAACTTTTCCAAGCCGATGATCGCTAAAATACACCATAGCCTTCAATATCAATACAGTGAACCCGTCACATTGGACCCGCATGTCTTGTATTTACATCCAAGAAAAAGTTCATTATTGAGTGTTCAGTCATTCGACTTACGGATTGAACCACAACCGGTACAGATTTCAAAGAATTTAGACCCCGAGGGAAATATACAAAATATCTTATTCTTCAAGGAGCCTACCGATTTCCTGCATATTCAGATGCAGGCCCAAGTGGAAACAACTGAATTCAACCCCTTCGATTTCGTTTATTTTCCCTTCGAAAGCAAACGACTCCCGATGCGTTATTCGAATTCCTACTTAAAAACCTTAAGCCCCTATTTAGGACTGGAAGGAGTTACATCTGTCGTAGAACAAACAGCACGCCAACTCGCTTCGCAGGTACAATATGAAACATCTGCTTTTTTGATGCAGATCAATGAATTCATTTATAAAAACTTTGCCTACGAAATTCGTGAAGAAGGCGCACCCAATACTCCTGAATATACACTATTAAACCGGAAAGGGTCTTGTCGGGATTATGCCGTACTTTTCTCTGCGCTATGCAGAACGATGGGACTGGCTACGCGATTTGTTTCGGGTTATTACACGGGCGCAGCGCCTGTCGATGTGCCGAACCAAACGCATCACCTGCATGCTTGGGTTGAAATCTATCTACCTGGAGGCGGTTGGAGAGGTTATGATCCGACCCAACACGAAGTCGTATCTGGGAATCACATTCCTTTGGCAGCATCTTGCTTACCCGAAGAAATCACGCCGGTTTATGGCACCTATCGAGGAGCAGCCATTTCAACGTTAACGACAGAAGTATTTATTGAAAGAATCTAGCCAACTAATAATTGAGCCAATAGATAATCAGCAATCAGAATTGCAATACAAGCATTCGTCACAGCAGCCGTACTAGCCTTCCCAACTTCATAGGCGCCTCCTTTGGTATAAAATCCCTGAAATGCTGCAATCGAAGCAACTAAAAAACCAAATACGACCGATTTGATTAATGCAAACAATACGTAATTAGGTTTAAAGTCGAACTGCAAACCGTATATGTAAGATTGTTGGGTCACTGAACCTGTCAACCAACCTGCCAAATAGCCGCCGTAAATTCCTAAAAAACAAGCCATGGTCACAAGCATCGGAAATGTAAGCATTGCCGCAATCATTTTGGGTAGCACTAAATAAGATGGAGAATTGATCCCCATGACTTCTAAAGCATCAATTTGTTCCGTAATGCGCATGGTCCCTAATTGGCCTGCAATATTTGACCCAATTTTACCCGCTAAAACGACACAGGTAATCGTAGGACCTAATTCCAAAATCGTTGAATCACGAACAATTAAGCTAATGATATACTTCGGAACGAAGGGATTCTCCATGTTCGCCGCCGTTTGAACACATGTCACAGCACCTAAGAAAGAAGATACAATCGTTACGATCAACATCGAATTAATCCCAATATCCTTGCATTCTTGCATCGTTAATGCCCAATACACCCGAAATTTCTCAGGATTTGTAAAAAGCTTACTCAGGAAGATTAAATATTTACCTAATTTTGACATGCGTTTGAATTTAAGAACGCGCTAAGTCTCAAAGATAATGAACAAATCCGTAGTTATAAGTGGAGGAAGCCAAGGAATTGGTAAAGCACTCGTAAAAAAGTTTTTAGCTGAACAATTTACTGTATACACCTGCTCCCGCAACCAAGCAAAATTAGACGCCCTTTCAGCAGAATTAGGAACAGATCGTTTATATACTTTTGCAGCGGATTTGAGTCAAAAAAATCAAGTACTTGATTTTGCCAACTGGATTTTAGCACAAACCAATCAAATCGATGTGCTTGTCAACAATACTGGCGTTTTCATGCCCGGCCAAATCCAAAACGAGGCAGAAGACATCCTAGAGAAAACCATAGAGACAAATTTATACAGCGCCTATCATTTGACACGCGCTCTTCTGCCAACGATTCAAGCGAAACAAGCTGGGCATATTTTCAGTATTTGTTCGACCGCTTCAATCACAGCCTATACGCTTGGGGGATCGTATTGCATCAGCAAATTTGCCCTATTAGGCTTTACCAAAGTATTACGCGAGGAATTGAAAACCCAAGGCATTAAAGTAACGGCGATTCTTCCAGGCGCAACATTAACCCCATCTTGGGATGGTGTTGAACTACCCGAATCGCGCTTCATTCCCGCGGATGATGTGGCACAGACAATTTGGTCGGCATATCAAATGAGCCCATCCACGGTTTTGGAAGAAATCTTAATTCGCCCACAATTAGGAGATATTGATTTATGAGAATTTGGGAATCCTATACTTTAGCTGATTTACCAGTCGTTGCCAAAGAAATGTTGGCCTCCTTGCAGGACGCACCGCGTGTTTGGCTATTTCGTGGCCAAATGGGCGCTGGAAAAACGACACTTTCTAAGGAATTACTCAAGCAATTAGGTATCGATCAAAACGTACAAAGCCCGACCTTCTCTTTGGTCAATGAATACCAAACGAACGCTGGTGAGACTGTATACCACTTTGATTTATACCGATTAAAAAACATCCAAGAAGCATTAGCCATTGGAATAGAAGAATATTTAGATTCAGGGAATTATTGCTTAATCGAATGGCCAGAGCAGGCGGAGGAACTCTGGGATTTTCCGCATGTCAATGTGGAAATTGAGGCAATCAATGAAACCCAACGAAAATTAACCCTATCTTGGTAAGATGCGTATGACAAATCCTTTTCACGAGTTATTATCCCAACAAGGCATCATGCCGATGGAGGCGATGAGTTGGACCAAACAAAATGCCAAAAGCATTCAAATCGCACTACCCAAAGAAACGTCAACCTATGAAAATCGGATTGGATTAACGCCACAAGCCGTTCAATTGCTTATTGCCAATGGGCATGAAGTGATTCTTGAGCGAGGAGCGGGTGAACGTGCCGGTTTTTCAGATGCCGACTACCTATTAGCCGGTGCGAGTGTGACGGAAGATTTACAACAAGTTTGGCAGGGAGGATTAATCTTGAAAATCAATGCACCTACTTTGGAAGAAGTGGGGCGCATGATGCCGGGACAATCTTTTGTTTCTTGTGCATCAAAAAATCAATTATCAGGGGAATTACTCGATGAAATCAATCGGAAACAATTGATCGCTATCGGGCTAGAATATGCAGAAGATAATGCAGGAGGCTATCCTTTTGTTAAAATCATGGCTGAAATTGCGGGCCAGCTTGTGCTTCCGATTGCGAGTGGAATTCTGAGCAATCACAAAGGACCTGGCTTGTTGATGGGCAATGTCACGGGAGTTCCTCCTTGCAAACTGGTTTTATTAGGATCGGGACATGTGGTGGAGCAAGTAGCACGAGCAGCGTGGCATGCCGGAATACAAATGCAAGTATTCGACAAAGACATTTACAAATTACAACGCTTAAAACACACCTTGGGATTCCCACTTGTTACCCAAGTGATTGATTCAGAAAATTTACCCCACGCTTTACAAGATGCAACGGTTATTGTAGGGGCTTTGCGATCGGATTCGGGCGTAACACCTTGTGTGGTGACGGAAGAAATGGTGAGCAAATTAAAACCAGGAACACTCATTATCGATGTTTGCATTGATCAAGGAGGCTGTTTCGAGACATCCGAAATCACAAATTTAGGCATACCTGTATTTAAAAAATTTGGCGTGAGCCATTATTGTGTACCCAATATTCCATCCCTGGTTTCTCATACAGCCAGCATTGCCATCAGTAATTTATTGACCTCTTTTGTATTGAAAGCAGGAAAAACGGGTGGTGTGGAAGAAATGCTATGGCAAGGTAAATCCTTCATGAAAGGAACTTTCTGCTATAAGGGTCACGTTACCTTAGCAAGCATCGCAAAACTGTATAAAAAACCCTTAAAGGACATTCAACTCTTATTATTAGCTCGATGATTGAAGATTATACCGCCCTATCTAATGCCCCCAATTCTCCAGAATTGAATGGAAAATATTTAGGACTCATTTCCAGTGATTTTGTCTTAGTAGCTGATACGCTCAAAGAGGCAGCCTACCAAATTAAAAAACGCGGATTTTCTGAATTCCCTGTTTTTGTTTGTTCACAGCGACCTATTGAAATTGGCCAAATGCTAATCGGCGTAGGTGAATTGAACGGCAACAAATGGAATTACCATGCTTCTATGATGGAAGAATTTGTGCAACGCAAATTAATCGCAGAAGAAAACGTAGAATTGTTTGTGCAAAATTTCAAGGATGTCGAAGAGTATGCCTGTTTATTTGTGGTGGATGGGCAATTCACCAACTTCGTCTTTATTCCTTTTCCGGACGAGGTTTAGTTATGAAATTGTGGAGTTTCAAAGTAAGGAACTTGTAAATCCATCATTTTACATTTCGTTAAAATGCCATTTTTTGTTTGGATAAAGGAGAGTGAATAATTCCCATGATCAACATTTGATTTTGGAACTATCACAGTAAATGAACTTGCATAAATAGGCATTCCCATTACACGCTTCAGTAAATCTTTGGGAGAAAGATTTACTTTCAGAGGCAATAAAACTAGATTTTTTGATGACTGCATTTGAACGCAGCTGAATTCATCAATAGGCATAGGTGCTACGGCTATGTCAATAGCGGTATGATAGGTCAATGATTTCTGAGTAAATGAAGCGCAAACTGCTTGAATCGAATCCTTACCCAAGATCTGCTTCTCAGAATTTCTCAACCCCCAATCACCCTGATAATAGCCTTTTGAAATAAGTATTTGACAGACCCGACTAGCGTTTTCGGCATTGGTAAAATTGGTCGTGAACGGCGGATAAATACCTTTCCAATTTCGATTATTTAGTTCATAGGTTTTAGCAGCATATTTTAATTCGTTAAAATGATTGTAGAGCGTTGACACAAATGGCAAAGATTGATACGAAAAGTATACCGCCAAAATAAAAAACACGCCTGTAATCGCCTTAGGTTTGCCAAATTCAAGTGCAGATAAAAATACAAATACTAAAACTAAGCTAGAATAGATTTTATACCGACTAAAAAGCATATTCTCTAATCCTCCTCCACGATTTAATGCCACTAAAAATGCGGTTCCTAGTAAAAATATAAACACGAGAAAATACCAATTCATTGCTGCATGTTTCATTTTTAAAACGAAAACACCCTGATATATGAACCAAGTCATGTAACCAAAAATAAGTGTACCAATAACAAAGCAACTCGCAAACGAGAAGCCGATTCCATGAAAAACAGAGGTTAGAAAAAGCGTGAAGTTTTCAAAAAGCGAAACAGGATTCATTAACATATCACCTATATTCGACCGTCCACCGAAGACAACAGGTGGTTTTTGGTAATTAAAAAAATAAATTAAAAGTAGTCCAAATGCAAATAGCAACCACAAGTATAGTTGCCGATTTCCCTCTTTTGAAAACATTATAAATATTAAACCAATTGGCAATAGTAAAACCCCATTCCCAGAGGTAAAAACAGTTAGCACTACGACCAAATAGGTAATTAAGCGGTTCCATTTTAAGGTCCCTTTCGAAAGAAAATAAAGTGCTGCTAAACTAAAAAATGGGGATGAAATATTTTGCAATGCCGTCATGGCGCTCATCATATTTTCCCAATATTGAAAATTCAGTAAAAACAAACTGCATATAGATAGCGCTACAAAAGCATACCGAAACTTTTGGACTACAGAATAAATAAGCACTTGAATCCCTAAAAGCCCCAATAATCCAAACCAAATTAAATGCATAAAATTCAGCTTCCCGAACAAACTAAAATACAGTAAAGAAATCATTCTTGTGTAGCCTATTCGGTGTTCAGCGTATTGATCAAACACATGAAATAACCTACTTCCAAAGGCATTATTTCCGCTTAAAATAAACGTACCAATCGAATCGAAATCATCATAAAAAGGAATATTTAGACTAAAATCCATGACAAAAAAGACAAATAAGCCATTAGTCATGCATAAAATAAAAAAACCTAAAATATTCGTCAAACGACCCATTACCTTCTATTTAGTCAATAAATTTATGATTATTATTTAGTTGGCTCTTATTCAAAGGATGAAAATCATGCACCATTTGACTCAAATAAGCCCGATCTAAATGGGTATAAATTTCCGTGGTCAAAATGGATTCATGCCCAAGCATCTCTTGAACGGCCCGCAAATCAGCCCCTCCTTCGATGAGATGTGTGGCAAAGGAATGTCGGAAGGTATGCGGACTAATCGTTTTCTCGATTCCTGCTTTTGCTGCTAAATCCTTGCAGATAATAAAGACCATCACCCGACTGAGCGCCGCCCCTCTCCGATTTAAAAAGACGATATTTTGCGCTTCTTTCTTCACATCCATGTGAGCTCTAACCTCCTCTTGATACAGTTTCAAATAATGAAACGCATCCCGACCAGCAGGAACTAAACGCTCTTTATCTCCTTTTCCGCGCACCTTGATTAAACCCAAATCCGTATAGATATCACTAATTTTTAGGTTGACTAATTCGGAAACACGCAAACCTGCACCATACAGAAATTCCAACATCGCGCGATTGCGAATGCCTTGCGCATTCGACATATCATTCGATTCCAATATGAGCTCAATTTCATCAAAAGAAAGCGTATCAGGAAGATGTCTCCCCTTCTGAGGGGATTTGATGTGAACACTTGGATCCCGAAAATCAGGATTCTCGAGGCATAAATATTGAAAAAAACTACGAAGACCAGATAAACAGCGCGCTTGGCTGCTCGCGTCAATCCCAAGATCATGTAGCACCTTGAAAAAATCAAGAATGTGATTTTCCTCAAGCTCTATCGGACTCAAATCATGATGTGGAGAATCTGCCATAAAAGTTGCAAATTTCTGCACATCGCGCACGTAACCATCCAAAGAATGTGCAGAGAGGCCCCGCTCAATCTTTAAATAATTACCAAATGCTTGGATTTCCGTCGACCACATGAATGCAATATTGCTAGATTCCTGTAAATTTAGGCTAAATTTGAAATATAGCACAGGCATTGAACCATGGTACATAAAAAGATATTAATCCTGAATGGTCCCAATTTGAATTTACTAGGCACGAGAGAGCCTGAAATTTATGGACATCAGACCTTTGAACAGTTTCTTGAAATTTTGACTGAAAAATTCAAAGACAGTTTGGACATCGCTTATTTTCAATCCAACGAAGAAGGAGCCCTGATTAATAAACTACATGAAGTTGGCTTCAGCTACGATGGCATCATCTTGAACGCAGGAGGCTATACGCACACTTCCATTGCTTTAGGGGATGCGGTTGCTGCAATCAAAACACCTGTTATCGAAGTTCACATTTCGAATGTACATGCACGGGAAGCATTCCGTGGACACAGTTATTTGAGTCCAAATTGCAAAGGAATCATTGTTGGATTCGGCTTACGAGGCTATGAATTAGCATTAAATTCTTTCCAATAGGCTATGCTTTCATTTTACCCCGGTCCTTCTAAGGTTCATCCGGAGGCCTTGGAATTCATCCAAGAAGCCTTTGACCAGGGTATTGTCAGCATTAACCACCGAAGTGCGCGGTTTGAAGCATTACTAAAAGACACCTTGGAGGTATTGCATGCGAAATGGAATATTCCCTCCGACTATACCATCTATTTTGTTTCTTCCGCCACAGAAGCCTGGGAAATTGTAGCCCAATCCTTGATTGAAAAGCAATCCCTGCATCTTTACAATGGCGCTTTTGGAAAAAAATGGGCGCATTATACCCAACAAATTTACCCACAGGCACAAGCGATTGCCTTCGATGCTCAAGCTAGTTTATCTTCTGTCGAACTTCCATCATTAGCCGAAATCGATACAATTTGCCTCGTTCAAAGTGAAACTTCCAATGGCACAGGCCAAACAATTTCGCGCTCCCATTATGGCGAAAGCCTAATTGCCGTTGATGCGACGTCATCCATGGGTGGCATCGAATTGCCTTGGAAAGAAGCCGATGTGTGGTTGGCCTCCGTACAAAAATGCATGGGTATTCCAGCCGGCTTAGGGATCATGATTTGTTCACCCAAAGCTTTAGCTCGTGCAGAGAAATTGGGACGCAAGTCGCATTACAATGACATCTTATTAATGGAAGAAAATCGCAAGCGGTTTCAAACCCATTATACGCCCAATGTATTAAGCATTTACGTACTTAACCGATTAACACATCTACTACCCAATTTAAGTGTAATTGATGCGCAAACGAGAAAAAAGATGAAAATCTGGGAAGAATTCTGGCATACAAATGCCAACTGGGGCCTTCAATGTTTGATCGAGAATCCGGAATTGCGCCTGCCGACAGTCTTAGCTTTACAAGGAGATCCAACACAAATTCAATTAATCCTACAAACATGCTTAGCGGCAGACATTGAATTAGGTAAAGGATACGGCGATTGGCAGTCGAATACGGTGCGGATTGCCAACTTCCCAAGCCATACAGAAAACGATATTCATACACTCATCAAGCTGTTAAAACATGAACTTTAATTTCAAAGAAATCTTATCGTCATCCCTGATTTTATTCTCGGTCATTGATATTTTAGGATCAATTCCCATCATCATTGATTTGCGAAAAAAGAATGGCAATATCCATGCGGAACAAGCAACCATGGTATCAGGCTTAATCATGATTGGTTTTTTCTTTGCTGGGAAACTGATCTTGCGCTTTTTTGGCGTGGATACGAACTCATTTGCCATGGCAGGAGCGCTGATTATCTTTTTGATTGGTTTAGAAATGACGCTCGGGCGTAACATTTTCAAATCGGAAGAAGTGCAAGAAGGATCCGCACATAGCATAGTGCCTTTAGCGTTTCCGATTATCGCTGGAGCAGGTACCATGACAACCTTAATTTCCTTGAAATCACAATTTGAGGAGGAGAATATCATGATCAGTATTTTGATTAACCTCATCTTCATTTACATCGTTTTACGCTCCAGCGTCTGGATTGAAAACAAACTTGGGAATGCTGGAACGCAGGTTTTACGTAAGGTATTTGGGGTAATCTTGATTGCCATCGCGATTAAAATCTTCAAAACGCGTTTAGGATAATGGCCAAAAAACAGAAATACTATGTAATCTGGGAGGGGCACAAAAAGGGAATTTTCGACTCTTGGTCGGAAACTGAAAAGAACATCAAAGGCTTCCCCAATGCTCAATATAAATCTTTCGAATCAAGACAAGAAGCGGAAGTGGCATCAAAGAAAAACTACTGGGCGAGTATCAATACCAAAGCGACTAAAACATTGAAACCTTCGGGAGCTGCAGGAAATTACATCGTTCCTAGTATATCCGTCGACGCGGCATGTGCAGGAAATCCTGGCATCTTAGAATACCAAGGTGTCAACACAGCCACCAAAGAAGTCCTTTTTAAACGCGGACCCTTTCCAGTGGGGACAGTCAATTTAGGTGAATTTCTTGCGATTGTTCACGGACTCTCCTACCTCAAAAAATTGGATTGTCCTTTTCCCCTGTATTCCGATTCAAGAACGGCTATTGCTTGGGTTCGAAACAAAGCAATCAAAACGAATTTGGAACGTAATGCGAAAACGGAGGATTTGTTTGAGTTAGTCGATCGAGCGATTGAATGGTTGAAGACAAATAGCTATACAACCAAAATCTTAAAGTGGGAAACGGAAGATTGGGGTGAAAATCCGGCAGATTAT
>CALLKB010000104.1 GCA_938008575.1 uncultured Cytophagaceae bacterium
GACACCGACAAGCAAGTTCTAATCGATGTGGTGCAGCGCGTTTTTATTTAATTGCTGCAATCTGAGTAAACGATACAAATCAAAGAACATTAAGGGAGCGTGTCCCGTCTTCAATAAATAGGCTAAACAGGGTGCAATTGAGGTAAGTAAACCTGTTAGAAAGTTGAAGACGACATTTTGCTTCAACTTCAAATGCAACTTCAACAAGCGATTATGTTCAAAGAGGCGCAGCGTCGGGTAATTTTCGCTAAGCCAGAGCAAGTTCTTTAGCGCACTGTCTGTTTTGCTCAAAAATTCAGCAAATGCTCATCTAAAAATCGAAGAAATTGCCGAAATGGTGGGTTATAATTCAAAATCGGCCTTTAATACTGCTTTCAAAAAAATCACAGCGGTTTAAAAGGTACTTTTGAATACAAACAAAAAAACGAGATTATGAAAAAAATCATTTTACTTTTCATTGCGGCAGGAACATTGCTTTCTTGTACTTCGCAAAGTGAACAAAACGAAAAATTAGCCGCTGATAACATTGCTTTCTATTCGCGGGTTTGGGAAGTTGCCATCAATGAAGGCCGGACAAATATCTTGGATACCGCCTATGCGGAAAATGTAGTTTTACATACAGTTCCAGAGACCAAAGGGAAGGCCGCGGCTAAAGCCTATTACGAGAATTATGTAACGGGTTTTTCAGATCGCGAATTTATCATAAAAGAGACATTTGCCTCAGGAAATAAATTGGTTAAATACTGGCAGTTCAAAGGAAAACACACAGGTAATTTCTTTGGGATTCCTGCCACTGGTAAATCGGTGGATGTAATCGGTTGCACGATTGCGACGATCATCGGAGGTAAGATTACGGAGGAACAAGACTTTTTTGATAACCTCGAGTTTTTCAAACAGTTAGGGTTGAAAGCTCCGTAATTTTAGATGAAGTAGGTAGTTTTTAAAGCCCCTTGCTAGTTAGCAGCGGGCTTTTTTGATTTGATGAAAGCGGATGGGGTAACGCCTTGTCGGCTTTTAAATGCATCAATGAATTTAGATCTCGACTGGAAACCCGCTTCGGCGGATAGCGCTTCAATCGTATAGACTGCTGCGTGACCATCTTCAATCAATTTCACCACATATTCGATTCGTTGGTCATTTTTCCATTCACCAAATGTCTTCTGCAGGTCACTGTTGAAATAGGCAGAAAGGTTTCGTTCAGGAATCTTCAGGTCAAATGACATTTGCGATAAGGTAAAATCCTTTTTGATGAAGGGGGCCGATTTCAAATAATCAATCAATTGCAGCTCGAATTCTGGGGTGTTCTCCAGGGGTTTAACCTGTTTGGCAAAACTTGATTTGATTTTCTGGAAAGTTGAAGCCTCGTCCAAATCCAAGGAATAAGAAATGTTCCCATACAAAATATTGGGAAAGAGGAATAAGAAGAAATTTTGGATAAAAAATCCACCCCCACAAATACGAAAGAAGTGTTCTTCGCTAAATATACTTTGGGAAGAAATACCTAAAATATAAACCGGTTTAAAATACAAGGTAATCATATGGCCTAAACTTGTGGAGGCGATGATCACTTGTAAGGTGATTAAGGTGAAAAACCAGCGTTGGATGATGGGATGGTTAGTTGGGATCATGCCATATTTTTTCAGCAACATTTGTTTGTTCCAAAAGAAATACCCGATCGAGACGAAGGCATACAAAATCACATGAATCGATCGTCCATAGAGCAATTGCTCAAAGGTGACCCAGTTGAAATTGAGTCGGTAATCCTCCGTGAAATTCACGATTTGATGTGCCATTTGGGTTTTGATTGCCAAAGGCTGCAGGGTGAAGGGGAGGGTGGCGATGCCAACAAATATAGCCGGGATCAGGTGTAAAGAATCCTGCCAGGTAAATGCTTTGTTTTCGGAAACGGTGTGCTTGACGTAATAGAATAGGGTAGGGCCTAATAGGAAAGAGAGCGGTAGGAAATGCACAAAACAGATACCTTCCCAAAACTCCATCTTGCTGTAATGCAAACCGAAATAGACCATCACCACGAGGTTGCAGCACAGGAAAAAGAGTGCTAAAAAGATGTTCGACCTGTTTAATGAACTGAGGTAATACAGCAGGATGAACGAGGTAAAGATGCCAAAAACGGGCGCAAGTATTTCCAAATGAACTAGTTAATTAACGAAAGATAATCAAAACGAATTAAATTCTCCACCCCTTACCTTTGGCAAACCTGGGAGGATTGCCAAAGGTAGTGGGAATAGAATTATTTTTAATTGACAAAACTGATAATTTCGCATAATTACATCTTCGCGCTTAAGCAGCATTTTAATTCGAATGCCGTTCGATGACTTATGTTGGGGATCATAAAGTGTCCCCCTGTCTTCAATTGAATATGCAGCTCCGTAAAAAGATTTTTCTTTACTAAAGTGACGGAATCTATTTCCTTGTATAAAATCCGGTGCGTACACTGGCTGAATTGAAAGAGCGATAACGTGTCGATTTCAATTTGGCTTGCCCCTACATATATTTTGTGTTTGGTGCATCCCAAAAGGGTGCTAAACCATGGACTTTGAAACGTGTGTTGCATGGGAAAATCGATTTGCTCAAATATAGGTCAAAACCGTTTAATCAGCAAAATCCAAATGTGTTCAAATACTTTATAGCCAATGACTTAGGTTTTTTTGCCAACGATTTGAGTTCGAAGTGCAACGTATTACAGCGTGTAGACTTAAGTTTTGGTTGCATAACATGTACTGTTCTCGAAACCTATCCAATCCACCTCCCACAAAGCTCCTTTCAAAGAGCTGATCACCACGAAATCTTTTGTTTCTTGATCTTTGTATTCCAAACCTTTTGCTACAATGATGTCCGTGAAATGTTCCAAGTCATTCCAATTCATACAGCCGAATCGGACTAAGTCCTCATCTTCGCGTAATGACCGATTCGGTAGGTCCTTGCGAAATTGTTCAATACCGCCCTGGTATTTTTCCTCCAAGGTGCTTTTGCGTATCACCAAATTGATAAATTCTAGTTCTATTGCCATGCCGCAAAACTACGCAGGTTTTGTGTAGGAAATATCGGTTTGGTGTTTTTCGAATTGTCAATTTTGAATGCGTTTAATCCGTTTATTTTCAGCACGTTGGCAATCATTTTATTTCGTAATGTGCGTAAAAATTGTCACAGTATTTTTTGGGAAAATTCGTATTCGTAAAATGAATTTGCAGCTTTGCATCTCGCAAAAGTAGAATCCATGAACACTATTTCGGAACGCATCAAAAAACATTTTGACGGGGATGTACACATCCTTTTAATTGTTATTCTTCTCAGTATCGTTGGCGTTATTATTCAATTCTCCGCCAAAGGGCGATTAACGATGGGCGGTCCTTTTGTTCCGCTCCAACATCTCGTTAAGTCACTCGTTATCTTGGTGGGGGGATTCTATGCGATGGGGGTCTTTTCGCGAAAGGATTATTTGAAATCAACGAAATATGTGGATTTAGCCCTCTACGGATCGTGGTTCCTCATCGGACTCGCGTATCTATACGGAAAGGAAGCGGGCGGCGCAAGTCGGTGGTTGCAAATGGGACCTTTGAGTTTTATGCCTTCCGATATGGCTAAATTGTGTTTGACGATTTCCTTGTCGAAGATGTTTGCTGCCCGACAAGCCGATCCCGATGCTTATGACCCTGCCGTATTATTTGTTATATGTTTTAAACTAGGGGTGACCTGTTTTCTGATTTTCTTGTCCAATTTTTCCACGAGTGTGATTGTCTTCGTGACCTCGATCGTCTTAATGATTTTCGGTCGGGTGCCCTACAAGGCCATTGCCATTGTACTAGGAATTTTCATATCCACGGGTATAGGGTTGATTGTGGGTGGTGTAGGCCAAAGGGCTGAAACGATTAAACATCGAATTGAAGTGTATGTGAAACGTATGTTTGGGCATCCTTCCAAAGAGGAAATTGAGCTGGATGATCAAGGAACGAATTATCAATTGAAACAAAGCCTTTATGCCATTGCTACAGGTGGTTTGCAGCCCAAAGGTCCGGGAAATAGCCAATTTCGCTTTCATTTATCGCAGGCGGAATCTGATTTTGTATATGCCATCATCGTAGAAGAATGGGGGATTGTTGCTGGATTTTTATTGCCTGTAATGTTTATGTGGTTGTTTTGGCGTGGTGCTCTCGCAATTTCTTATAGCGCCAAACCGCTCGGCGGACTGATGTCGGCCGGCTTAACCTTCTCCATCGTCAGCCAAGCATTCTTAAATATGTTCGTGGCCGTAGGGGCGATTCCGGTGACGGGCCAACCGATTCCCTTGGTGTCAGCGGGTGGAACCTCGTTGATCTTTACCATGATTAGTATCGGGTATATTCTTTCGGTTACGCGGGATAAAGCTAAAACGCAACTCGCGCGCACTTAGCTTCCTAACTCAGCTTTGGCAAACCTTGGAGGATTGCCAAAGCTAAGGGTTTTAAGGGGCAATGTTTGTAGGCCAACTGATATTCGATTTCAGTTAATTGATAATCTGTTTCTCGCCCCCAAAAATCTCCCTCAAAACCACTACCTTTGGCAAACCTCAAAGGATTGCCAAAGGTAAGGATGGCTAGCCAAGGTAAAGCAAACAACCCAAGGTATAGGAGCTCGAACACATTGAAATACATCACCTTCTTCTTGTTACTAATCTGCGCTTCCCTGCATGCGCAAAGCCCCCTCGATTCCTTGATGCAACAAGCCGAATCACTCGGTCTACGTTCGAAAGATTATCAATACACACCGCAAGATACCAGCGCGGCGAAAAAGGCAGTCCAACAGTTCATGCTGGATCTCAAGTTTGGGAATCAATCACCTTACCTCCGCTTTCAAGGCTATGATTTTAACCTGTCGCGCGATGCCTATCGAAACCGCTATGGCGAACTTTGGAGTACACCTAAAATTAAAGAGTTAGCGAATCGTCTAATTGATGAAGAAAATGAAGTCAGTCAAATCCTTCAAGTATTAAAAGATTCCGTACAATACAGCCCAGAAAAAAAACAATTATTAGCCAAAGCCGCCAATGAATACCGCTGGCTCATCGCTGCCAGAGCTAATCGTTCCTTGGTTTTGGTCAATATTCCTTCGACCCAACTCAAAGCTTTCGAATCTCATAAACAAGTCATGCAAATGCGCGTTGTCCTCGGTAAACCCACAAGACCTAGCAAAACGCTTTCCAGTAAATTGAAAAACATGATTATCACGCCCTATTGGAGCGTGCCGCGTAGCATCTGCATCGAAGAACTTGTGCCGGAAATCCGGAAGAATATCCGCTATTTCTATGCGAGTCATTTGGAAATTTTCGACCAACAAAATCGAAAAGTAGAACCTGAAAAAGTGCCTTGGAGTCGACTGAATGCTAATTATTTCCCGTACTCCATGCGCCAGCGAACTGGAAAATGGAACACCTTAGGGATTTTGAAAATTCAATTTGATAATCCCTTCAAGATGTACCTCCATGATACATCTGAAAAGAAATTATTCAGTAAAGAAAAACGATTTTACAGCCATAGCTGCATCCGACTAGAAAAGCCTTTAAACTTTGGTTCTTGGTTATTGAAACCGAATTCAACCGCCATCGACACGCTCGATGCCCAAGCGGCCTATTCCGATAAAACGCCTAAATACCTAACGATTAAGCGCAATATCCCCTTGGTCATTTGGTACAGCCAAGTGGATTTTGACGAAAACGGTAAGCTGACGTTTTACCCGAATATCTACAAGCGTTAAATCTTGTAGTATTGCTCCCAACCTTTTCGTGGCGCTGGGCCTACCAATAATTGGTTCGCTAATTTATTGTTCGTGATCAATTTTGTATCGCGGTCAAACACCAATTTGGTGTTCAATTTTTGAGCTAAAACTCCTAAAGAGAATACTTGACTCAATGGTCCAGCAATCGCAAATGGTGAACGCGTTTTCTCCTGACCCATACATGCCTTCAAGAAATTCGCATAGTGATTCGATGGACTCTTAGATACATCCGGCAATTTTAGGTCTTTTCCAGCATCTCCTAAAATCGATAAAGTTGAGCCATGCGATCCGCCTTTGAAGGTCAAATCTTTGCTGTAAATGATTTTTCCTGGATTCAATTTCGCCGGTTGAATTTTGCCATTGCTCGCTGCTGGAATGTTTGGATCTAATTCCGTTGTCCCATAGTTGGCCGGCACCGGAGGAATATTATTAACCCCGTCATACCAGGTAATATCCATCGCAGGCATATCTTTTCTCGAAGGAAATTTAAATTGAATTGTGGATGACATCGGATAAAAGAAATCATTGTGCCCATCCGCACGCAACATGTTAATCTCCGTCGGTAATCCTAATTCCAAAAACTCATGTGCCGTATCCATAATATGTGCACCCCAGTCGCCCAAAGCACCTAATCCATAGTCAAACCAGCAACGCCATTGTCCATTGACAAAGTCTTTTTGGTAATCATGATTTGGTGAAACAACACCTTGCCAAATATCCCA
>CALLKB010000105.1 GCA_938008575.1 uncultured Cytophagaceae bacterium
AGTGGACGCATCTGCGATTCATGGCCTGAATTTATCTAGTGTTTCACCGGGCTTTAATTACTATTTTCAGATAGATGCCAAAGGCTTGAATTTGCCCCCATCTGAATATGTTTTTCAAATAACGCCGTCGAAATTAGACGAAAAAGGGGAATTCAAAGTCCCTGATACCACGCAAGTTAAGGTAGTCGAAAAGCCAGTTATCAAAAAGCCCATCATTCAACCGATTGATCAATCGTTTCGTTTCATGAATGTTGGGATTAGTCCTATAGCCTTAGGGGGCGAGCAATCTAATTTAACATTAGCGGGGCAGTTTGGTGTCATTCGCGGTTGGTATGGCTATGCAATGACGCTTCATTACGGTTTGGCGGGTTCGCCATCAACGGGGTATACCGCCTCGAATGAAGCGATTACCAATTATACGGCTACTACCTCGATTTATAAATTTACCAAAGAAGTTAAAACAACTCGATTATCTGTCGTTCCTGCCTTTTTGTTTGGCCTGAATGAACACGTTTACTTACGCGCGGGTGTTGGCTACGGGGCTCGGTCATTGTATTGGTCGGCCGATGAATATAATTTCTCCGGTACAAAAACAGGGGCGATTTGGGCGCAAAATTCGTTTGCAAGCCAATCCGGTGTAGAGGTAGAAGGGGGCTTGAATTTAGTTTTCAAGCGGATTCACGTGGCTGGTGGAATTAATTATTTAGGTCTGTTTAAGTCGGCAGATTCCAAAGCTTTTTCTGATTTGTGGATTGGATTTGGTTTAAACTTTTAAAACATGAAGCAGGGCTTATTAATCATCTTTATTTGTTTACTTTTTTCATGTGAGAAGGATCCTGTTATTCCGGAAGGGAAGGGGAATTTTGTTGATGTTCAAACATTGGCATTAAGTAATATTCAAGATTCCCGTGCGACGACAGGGATAGCGATTGCAAATTTATCCACGCAATATGCGGTTCAGGAACGCGGAGTTTGTTGGGGATTCTTGGATAGCCCCACTGTATCTGATTTTTATTACCCAGCGAGTGCGAATAATGCAAGCTTTACGTTAACAGATTTGATTCCCGGTCAAAAGTACTTTGTACGTTCCTATGCGAAGATTAATGGGATTTATACCTATGGGAATCAGCGCGAATTTATGACGACGCTGGCTAATTCAGGATTGAATAATGGCTTGGTTGCGTTTTATCCACTGAATGGAGATACCCGGGATTATTCTAGCTCCGGGAATGCGTTAAGCAGTGGGGCGACGAAAACAGCTGGGCGTAGAGGGGTGAATAATACGGCTTATAGTTTTAATGGCTCGAATCAGTTTTTGACATTGTTGAATCCGAAAAACCTGCCTTCCAACAACGCGGCATATTCGATGTCAATGTGGTTTAAAGCGAGTATTTGGAGTAGAGATATGGTCATTGCGGGCTATGGTCCAGCGAATATTCCGGCGGCTTGTAATTATGTCAAAACACTCACAAATCAAGGATTAATGCATAATCATTGGAGTTTTGACCGTACTTTTAGTTCAGGTACATTTGCGAATTTATGGACGCACATTGTTGTAACCTATGATGGAGGAACAGAGCGATACTATTTAAATGGTCAATTGATACATACGTGGCCACATCTAACTAGCCCCTTATTTATCAATCCATCTGTCTTATCCATTGGTGCTCGCGTAGTTAATGCATCCACAAATGATATTCGAGAGTATTTCAGTGGCTCGATCGACGAATTACGTATTTACAATCGGGCATTAAGTGCCGCTGAAGTTTCCGCGTTAAATACCTTATAATTTTTTGCAGGCATTTGATTTTCAACTAGAAGCCCTTATCTTGTTTGCTTGAAAGCCCTGAAAAGGCCCTAGTTCTAATTGAAATCGAATGAAATTAAGTTGCCTTTATAAGGCCTTATTATGTCTATTGCTGCTCGTTTCTTTCCGAAGCTGGTCTGATGATTCCTATAATTCGGATAAATTTAAACGCGATCTCCGTTATCAAAATCCGCAATTTATGTGGAAGACATGGGATCGTATTTTTCGTGTAGATGGGAGTTTTTTTTCAAATAGCAATGTCACGGATTTAGAGCGAATTCTTGAGTCACAATGGTCCCGTGCTGTTCAACAGCAGAACTTGGATTTAATGATTAAAGCCGCGATTCCCCTGTCGATGGTCTATCATAATCAGGCCAAATTTTCCCATGGCTTGCCATTTTTTGAGTTTCTATTTAAACATCAAAAGCAAGTACCCGCGTATTATTGGCGGCATATCCTCATTAAATTGGAGGAAGAGTACCGCGGAAAAAACGAAATTGAAAAGGCTATTCCCATTCGGCGATTACGGATCAAACTAGGCTATATCAAGACCTTTTGGGAAATTTACCGGGAGTGCGGGCTCTTTGAGGATGCCTTGCGTGATTTTATGCAATTTCAAACGGTTCCTCCCCGGGGAGATTATCGTCGTTTGTTTTATTTGCAGCGCTTGGGTTGGATATATACCGACTTGAAGAATTACAAAAAGGCACGCGAGACCTATGCGCAAGGGTATAATGAAGTGGCTGAAGTACGTAAGGCTGCGAAGGCGGTTTACCTGCCACGGGAATTGCGCTATTGGGAGGGCTTATTTAAAGGGCTGATGGCGCAATGCGACATGGAGATGGGAAATTATAGCCAAGTGATCCCTATGCTGCAGTTTGATATCCGCGCGAGTATCGATAATCCCGACAATCAAATCGGGAAAGAAATATCCTTGGCTCGGGCCTATCTCCACATCGGTCGCATGGAGTCTGCCAAATATTACATGGATCATGCCCGTATATTAATGGCCGAGAAGGTGATTCCTCCAGTGAAGCTTATGATGCTGGGTGCTTATGCGGATTACTATGCTACGCTCAATCGCTATGACTCGGCCTATTATTTCAATCGGGCCTTGCAAGCATATCAAGACACGGTGAATGCACACATTAATCGGAACAAATCTATTTTGCTTTTGGGCCAATTAGAACTCGTAAAACACCGCGCGGAGTCGATGAAAAGTCTGCATCAGGTAGAAGTGTATTCCGAGGCGTCAAAATTGCAGGACTTTAAAATTAAGTTGTTGAGCATTATCCTTGGAACAATCCTATTTGGTTCCATTTTGTTGTATGTCAATTTTCGCCAAAAAGGTTTACTGACGCAAAATCGAATTCAATTGGATTTAGAACATGAACGGAATGCTGTGTTGCTCAAGGAATTGCATCATCGCGTGAAGAATAATTTACAAGTGATTTATAGTTTGTTGAATCTTCAGAAGCGTCGGACTAAAAACGAAGAATCGATTGACCTGATTACAGCGCTTCAAAATCGAATTCAGACCATTGCTTTGGTGCATAATAATCTATTTCAAACAGATGAAATGGAATATGTAGCCTTGGATAGTTATGTGCGGACCTTGGTGGAGCATTTGCAGCAGATGTATGCGCAAGACGAGTTGAACCCCGTCACGATCGATTTTAAGATGCAAGATTCAATCAGATTACGCTTTGAGCGTATAGGGACATTGGGTTTGATTATCAATGAAATTGTGTCAAATGCATTTAAATATGCCTTTGTGGGGGATTCTGCTGGCGTACTAACAATTGAAATAGAGCAAAAAGACACACAAGTTATTTTATCCATCGAGGACAACGGTCCGGGACGGGTGGAAGAGATTAATCAAAATTCGAATTTAGGGATGCGGCTCATTCGCATATTGAGTGAGCAAATGGGGGCGACCTATACCCTGCATCAAAGCCAAGGCATCAAGCATTTATTAACTTTTACAATTTAATTATGGATCAAAAGCGAATTATAATCTTGGAGGACGAGATTATTGTGGCCTTGGATATCAAGGAGATTTTGGAAGAATTGGGCTATGCTTGTCAAGTATTTCATGACTTTCATTTGGCTTTGCAGGCCCTTGATACATTTAACCCCCAATTAGCTATATGTGACATAAATATTGGCGAAGGACCAAGTGGAATTGATTTTGTGAAACAAGCATTGCAGTTGAAGCCTCAGCTAGCCATTATCTATTTGACCGCATTTAGTGATCGGAAAATTGTGGAATTAGCCGGTAAAACGCATCCCGTCAATTACATCTTAAAGCCGTGGAGTGATCACCAAATTCGGGTTTCGGTGGAAATGGCATTTGATCAAATATTTTCTGTAGCCCAACAAAGCCAAAAGCTGGGGGACCTCACACAATCCGAATTAAAAATTCTCGAATTGATTGCGCAGAATAAAAAGAGCAAGGAGATTGCCGACATCCTTTTTATATCGGAAAAGACGGTGAAAAATCATCGCTATCACATTAGTAAGAAATTAAATCTGTCGACGGAAAACAACAGTTTATTGGCATTTGCCTTAAGTCATTTTGGGTATAAAAATGAGGCCTAGGCCTCATTGTGGGAATCGCAGGAACGATGTTCCTTTGTATTGTAAATGATTCTAGTTCTAATACAACACGCGATTACCTAACCCTAATACCTTAAATTTATGCGAAGCCCTCTGCTAGGAATAGTGGGGGGCTTTATTTTTGAACAGAAAAAAAGGACATCTCTTTCGAAATGTCCTTTTTTTTGCTTTGCTACTTTGTGTAGCCCCGGAAGGAATCGAACCTTCATCTTAGGTACCGGAAACCTACATTATCATAAAACATGTGTTTACTTGATTTAAAGACCATATTTGGGTCTTTTTGTGCAGCAAATGTAGCGTTTTTGAGTGTTTTGCTTCACAAGTGCTGCACAAGTTTTGAAGTTTGAAACTTCGTTTAATTTTAAACAAAGTAGTATGTTGAATTAAGTTTTAATTTTCTTTAGGTAGGAAAGTGAGAAGCCCGTAACAAAAGAAATCTCTTCTTCCTTTCTATTATCTTTTCTCATTTTTTGAACTTTTTCTAATCTTAAACTTCGAATTAGTTCGCCTAATTGCATATCACCAAGCATTTTGTTGATGACATGTAGATTTGTTTGAAAGTGTTCAGTAATACTTGTTATGGAAGCGGAAGCTAAGTTATTTTGAATGTATTCTTTTAAAGATTCTTTCGTGAGTGTTTTACTGTTTTTTAACGAATCTGATTTAGATTGAGCTCTTGTTTTATAATAAATGAGTAAGCCTAAAAATAAAAGAGCAAGTAGACAGGTAAAGATGAACGGATAAAAATAGGAAGTATTGTATGTATTGATTTCTTCGTAATTCTCATTTTGATCATTTGCTTCAATTAGACTCTTTAATCGTTTGTTGGAAAGGGCATAATACCCTGATATGGTGCCTAGAAAAGTGCTATCCTTGGCTAATTTATAGGCCTTGTCATTAAATTCATCTTGAATGATATTTAGTTTGAATTCATCAGTGAAGATGTCTAAAGCACTTAAGCCCATATTGGAAGTAAGCAATAGGTAGTTGTCTAGCCAAATTAACTGATGGTTACCTATCAAATTGCTTTGTAATACCTCTTCAGTGTAGGTGTTATCTGAGTGCTTTTGGACTGATAGTAATTTATCTTCCGTTATAACATATACCCTTGACAATTCTTCATATGCTATATCCATTATGGAACCATATGTAGAGCTGATTTCAAATCGTTTAATTAATGAATTATTTGAGAGATGGTATTCGTAAATTTTGTTTTTGAAAGTAAATAATAGTTCAAATGAATTATTTTTTGATTTATTAAATTTTGCTTCGATGATTCGAGGGTTTGAATCGGTGTTGCCTTTTATAATCCACCTAGAGCTTCCCTTGAAATTGGTAAGTAGAATACCTGTTGTAGTAGCTAGAATATAATTTTGGTTATCTATTTTAATCGCATCACGAAATGAACCTGGGGAATCGATGCCAAATGCTTTCTGGAATTCCTTATTCGTTTCATAGATTTCGCTTTTACCGTCTTTGAAAAGCCTAACAATTCCATCAAAACAGATGATCGTCTCACCATCAAATTCTTTTATAAAACCGTTGCAGAAAGGGGATTGGATTCTTTTTTATATGGGGTTTATGGAAATAATCTTCCAATAGAAACACATTTTGATGCTGTTCAAAAAGCAAGCCGTTGGGGATTTAAAGTTCCTTTAATGCGTGAGCGATTTATTGAAAAAACAAATACAATTGATGGGATTATGGATTTTATCCATTATTGGGATCAACAACGTCAACATTTGCCTTTTGAAATTGATGGAGTGGTAATAAAAGTTAATAATTACCAGCAGCAACAACAATTAGGGTTTACTGCAAAATCACCTAGATGGGCAATTGCTTATAAGTTTAAAACTGAACGTGTTGAAACGGTTTTAGAATCAGTCGATTACCAAGTTGGGAGAACTGGTGCTGTTACTCCAGTTGCAAATTTAAAATCGGTTCAATTGGGAGGAACAACTGTTAAAAGAGCTTCTTTGCATAATTCAGATCAAATTGAAAAATTGAATTTGCATCTCTTGGATACTGTTTATGTTGAAAAAGGTGGTGAAATCATCCCTAAAATAGATCG
>CALLKB010000106.1 GCA_938008575.1 uncultured Cytophagaceae bacterium
GAAGCGCATCGCTTATTTGCCCAAGGTGGTTCCGCAGGTGGCATGCTTATGGGTGGAATTATCAACATGGCTCCTAACCTATTTGCTGGCGTCATCGCGGCTGTTCCTTTTGTAGATGTGGTCACGACGATGTTAGACGAAACGATTCCGTTGACAACGGGGGAATGGGAAGAATGGGGAAATCCGAAAAATACAGACCATTACCACTACATGAAATCCTATTCACCTTATGACAATGTGGTGGCGCAGGATTATCCACATTTATTTGTGACGACGGGCTTACATGATTCTCAAGTACAATATTGGGAACCTGCCAAATGGGTGGCCAAATTGCGAAAAACAAAGACCGACAATCATATCTTGTTACTGGATTGCGACATGTCGGCAGGACACGGTGGCGCCTCCGGTCGTTACAAACGCTTCAAAGATATTGCGAAGGATTATGCTTTTTTAATAGGGATCAATGAGCTGATTTCTGCGCAATAAGCATGCGGTCATTGCCATGAAAGTCTTTGAGCAATTGAATATTTTTAAAACCTTGTGATTCAGCAAGGGCAACATTTTTAGCACCAAATGCCCGGTTGATTTCAAAACAAAGAAATCCTCCGGGTATTAACCGCTGCTGAGCCATCTCGCCAATCACCCGATAGAAAACAAGCGGATCTTCATCCGACACAAATAAGGCCAAATGCGGTTCGTGATCTAAGACATGAGATTCCATGTCGGCCTTTTCAGCCTCCAACACATAGGGCGGATTGGAGACGATAATATCCCATACTTTTGAATCCTTAACCCAATCAAAAACATCTTGATGCTTGACGTCTACTTTTGCACCTAATTGGTCCGCATTTTCTTGCGCTTTGTTAATCGCTTCTATAGCTACATCCCAAGCGCTAACTTCTGCAAGCGGGGCTTCTAAAGCCAACGAAATGGCAATGCATCCGGAACCCGTTCCAATATCTAACACGCGTTTTTTTTCATTTCCTATGAGATTCAAGACCTGTCTAACCAGCTCCTCCGTTTCCGGTCGGGGAATGAGTGTCGCCGCATTCAAGGAAAAGAGTCGGTCGAAAAAATAAGCCTTCCCTGTCACGTATTGTAGGGGTTCCCCGGCAGCGAGTCGGGATAAATCTTCCGCAAAACCAATAGGCTCTTCAACGGCTTTATCCAGCAAAATATCCAAGGTATTGATAGAACAACGCATGTTCAGATAGGCATGCGAAATGGCCCTAGCTTCGTTTGCAGGGTATTTCGAGGCAATAGCTTGCTGAATTTGTTGAGATAATGCGTTTACTGATACAAGGGACATACGTGTTTTTTCGTTATGCTTAGGGCCTTTAGCTTTGCCAAACCTTAAAGGATTGGCAAAGCTACGGAAAGCAAGGCTGTTTGGCAACGTAAAAAAATATCCTATATTTGACTCGTAAAATCCTATTACCTATGAACATAAACAGACGGGACGCCATACAGCGACTCAGCATTTTAATGGGCGGCATGATTTCCGCACCTGCGATGGCTGGGCTCAACGGCCAAAAATCCCATGCTACTTTTGTGCAATTCTCAGCCGCACAAGAATCTTTAGTTGCTGAAATTGCCGATACCATTATCCCAACAACCGATACTCCTGGCGCGAAAGCTGCAGGCGTTGAAAAATTCATCCTGCGTGTCGTTCAAGATTGTTATCCAGAAGCCAGCCAAAAAGCATTTGCTGAAGGCCTAGCTAAATTGGACTCCGATTGCCAAGCACGTTTTGGCAAAGGTTTCATCGAGGCTTCTAGCACGCAACGAAAAGAAGCTTTAACAACTTGTATGTTGGAATCCGATGCGACTCGAAAAAGCAAAAAAGGGCAGCCTACCTTCTTCTTTATGATCAAAGAATTAACGACGACAGGCTATTTCACTTCGGAAATCGGAGCAACAAAAGCATTAGAATACTTGCCTATTCCGGGCAAATTTGACGGCTGTATGCCATTATCACCATCACAAAAAACTTGGGCACTATGAATCTGAACATTGACGCAATTAAATCCATGACTTATGACGCAATCGTTGTAGGATCTGGCGTTTCGGGTGGATATGCTGCCAAAGAACTAACTGAAAAAGGCCTTCGTGTCCTTGTCCTTGAAAAAGGAAAGAAATTTGACCACGTAACAGCCTACGAACCAAGCTACAAAGATCCTTGGGATTTTAAATACAATGGTTTATTGACCAACGAACAAAAGGCTTCACACCCAAAACTTTCCCGAGATTATCCCTACAATGAGATGACCGAAAAATATTGGATGAATGACTCCGACGCACTTTACAAAGAGGTAAAACGCTTCGACTGGTTCCGTCCTGATATCGTGGGTGGTAAATCCATTATGTGGGGCCGACAAACCTATCGTTTATCGGACATCGACTTTGAAGCAAATCTAAAAGATGGTATCGCGGTGGATTGGCCGATTCGTTACAAGGACATCGCGCCTTGGTATTCTTACGTAGAAAAACACGTAGGTATCTCTGGCGAGGCGTTGGGATTACCTCAATTACCGGATTCTGAGTTTTTGAAGCCGATGGACATGTACTGCGTGGAAAAAGAAGTGCGTCAACGCATCGAAAAGAATTTCCCGGGCCGTAACATGACGATTGGTCGGGTGGCAAACTTATCCGAAGCTAAAGAAGCGCAATTGAAAATTGGTCGCTCTGCATGCCAATACCGTAATAAATGCCGCTTAGGATGTCCTTATGGCGCATATTTCAGTACGCAATCTTGTACCTTACCCCCAGCTGCAAAAACAGGATTATTGACCTTGCGTCCAGATTCTGTTGTTTCGGAAATCTTGTTTGATAATGCCAAACAAAAAGCAACGGGTGTGCGTGTCATCGATACGGTGACCAAAGATGTGCGCGAATACTTTGCGAAAATTATCTTTGTTTGTGGTTCTACTGTAGCTACGACAGCCTTATTATTGAACTCGAAATCATCCCGTTTCCAAAATGGATTAGGAAATGATTCAGGTGAGTTAGGACATAACTTGATGGATCATCACTTCCGTGTGGGTGCCGCAGGTACTTGGGAAGGCGATGAAGATAAATACTACATTGGCCGTCGGGCGAATGGAATTTACATTCCACGTTACCGGAACATTGGCAATGACAAACGTGATTATTTACGTGGATTTGGCTACCAAGGAAGTGGCTCGCGTCAAAGCTGGAATCGCGGCGTGAATGACATGAGCTTCGGCGCGGATTACAAAGATGCGATGACAAAACCAGGCCCATGGACAATGAACTTGGGTGGTTTTGGTGAAACATTACCTTACCACGAAAATAAAATGTATTTGGATCCTACTACAAAAGATAAGTGGGGTATTCCAGTCGTTGTGTTTGACGCAGAATTCAAAGAAAATGAAATGAAAATGCGGAAAGACATGATGGAAGATGCCAAAGAGATGTTGGAAAGTGCTGGCCTGAAAAATGTTCGCGCATTCGACAATGGCTCTTACCCAGGTATGGCGATCCACGAAATGGGAACCGCTCGCATGGGACGCGATCCAAAAACATCCGTGTTAAATGGCAACAACCAGTTGCATGGCGTGAAGAACGTATTCGTAACAGATGGAGCATGTATGACCTCAACGTCTTGCGTGAATCCTTCGTTGACCTATATGGCCTTGACGGCTCGTGCGGCCGACTTTGCCGTGAAAGAAAGTAAAAAGAAACACCTGTAATGAAAATGGGCTTCGGCCCATTTTTTTTGAGCTATGAAAAAAATACTTGAAATAATTGGCCTCATGAGTTTGTCGGTCAGCGCCATGGCACAGTACCAGACCATCGGCAAAATCCATCGCTATGATGCAGGCTTGGATGCTTTGCTGGATACAACAACCAAAATCGAAATTGTAGCCCAGGGATTTACTTGGTCGGAAGGCCCGGTTTGGGTGAAAAAAGAAGGCTATTTGCTTTTCACCGATGTGCCTGAAAACACCATACATAAGTGGTCGGAGTCCAAAGGACTCGAAGTATTCCTCAAACCATCTGGCTACACCGGCACAGGCGTTTATTCCGAAGAACCTGGCGCGAATGGCTTGATCATTAATACAAAAGGGAACCTCGTTTCCTGTGAACATGGGGATCGTCGGATTGCGGAAATGCCCTTGCATCATCCGGATCAGAAAAAAACCTTGGCACATACGTACGAAGGAAAGCAATTTAATAGTCCAAACGATTTGGTTCAGAAAAAATCAGGCGATTATTATTTCACAGATCCACCCTACGGATTACCCGGTCGGGGTAAACCAGAACCCGCAAAAGAACTCGATTTTCAAGGGGTATACCGCATCAACACGAAGGGAGAGTTAAGCCTACAAATCAAGGATTTGGGTCGGCCGAATGGCCTCGCCTTCAATCCAGATGAAAGTATCTTGTATGTGGGCACCTCGGAACCTCCTACCTACATCAATGCCTATCCGGTAGACAAGCAAGGTAACTTGGGAGAAGGACGTGTCTTTTTCGATGCGGCCGAATTAGCTAAGCAAGGCATCCGTGGAGGGTATGACGGCATGAAAGTGGATGCGAAAGGGAATGTATGGACAACGGGACCTGGAGGAGTTCTCATCATCAACGCCGAAGGAAAACTATTAGGTAGAATCGCCACAGGAAATCGAAATTCGAATGTGGCCTTTGGAGGAAACGATGGAAAATACTTATTCATCACCTCCGACATGAATCTATTACGCATTAAACTAAAATAGGGGGCTCGTGCCCCCTATTTCTTTTATAATTCCTTGATCTTAATATTTCGATACCAAACGGGATTTCCATGATCTTGCAAAGCAATGCGCCCTTGCATATTCACACCAAAACCTGGCATCGTTTTAAATTTCGAACCAGCAATCATTGCTTTCCAATTCGCATCATCCGTACGCGTCTCCACGACTTTAGATCCGTTTAAATATAATTGCAACAATCCACGGTTATTAACAATCCGTGCCGTATTCCATTCGCCTACGGGCTTAGTCACATTCACAGACGATTTGATCAAATCATACAAGTCACCTGAATTATGTTTGATAATCTTACCATCAGGATGGCCCGCATCGTCAAGCACTTGCATTTCAGGTCCTGTATTATAGGTACTGTGGTATTTCGCAGGATCTTCCGTAACATTGAAAATAATACCACTATTACCGTTTGGAGAGATTTTCCAATCAACAGAAAAATCATAATTCACATATTCCGCGTCGGTAATTAAATCGCCTCCGTCTTTTTTGGCTAAATCAAAACCAATGATTCCATCTTCGATCGTCCAGGAAGCACCCACTTTTCCGGGTTTTCCGTAGGTATGCCAACCAGCAAAGGTTTTCCCATCAAACAACAATTTAAACCCGTCTTTCTTTTCTCGTTTGGAAAGTGAGTTTAGTCCTTGCCCAAATGCCATCAAACCTGATGACATGCAAGCGCAAATCAATATCAATTTTTTCATGTAGATAAATAAGTTTAAGAATTACAATACTAAAAAAAGAATTCAATACTTGTATCCCGCCCGCATGAAATTCCGACTGAAGCTGCAAATTAATTCGTAAATTGCACGCTTATTCAACATACGCATGAAAACCAAAGTAAGCCCCAAGCCATCCATTAACATCGTTACACTCGGTTGTTCCAAAAACCTAGTGGACTCCGAAGTCCTTTTTACCCAATTAAAAGGTAACGGTTTGGAAGTAACGCATGAGGCAAAAAAAGACACGGCAAACATTGTTGTGGTGAACACATGCGGGTTTATTGACAATGCCAAACAAGAATCCATCGATACCATTTTGCGTTATGCAGATGCCAAAGAGGCAGGAAAGATTGATAAATTATATGTAACAGGTTGCCTTTCGCACCGCTACAAAGACGATTTAGAGAAAGAAATTCCAATGGTCGATTCGTTCTTTGGAACCAATGAATTACCTCGCTTGCTAAAAGCACTGAAGGCCGACTACAAGCATGAACTTGTAGGTGAGCGATTATTGACAACGCCAGCACATTATGCCTATTTAAAGATTGCGGAAGGTTGCGACCGACCATGCAGTTTCTGTGCGATTCCTTTGATGCGTGGCGGACACGTTTCGCGCCCGATGGATGAATTGGTGAAAGAGGCTAGCTCATTAGCGAAGAAAGGAACTAAAGAATTGATTTTAATTGCTCAAGATTTGACCTTTTATGGTTTGGATGTAAAAGGGGAAGGGAAATCAGGCCGACAACTTAAAGAACTTTTAGAGCGCCTATCTGATGTTCAAGGCATCGAATGGATCCGTTTGCAATACGCTTATCCAGCTGGTTTCCCAATGGAAATTTTGCAAACCATGGCTGAGCGCGATAATATTTGCAAGTACTTGGACATGCCGCTTCAAAGTGGTTCTGATGCGATGTTGAAGCACATGCGCCGCGGAATCACCCGTGAAAAAACAGAGCAATTGATCACGGACATACGTGAAAAAGTACCAGGCATTGCTTTACGTACCACATTAATTTCAGGCTATCCAGGTGAAACGGAGGCCGACTTTGAAGAGACATATTCATTCGTAGAACGTATGCGTTTTGACCGATTGGGGATCTTTAATTATTCACACGAGGAAAATACGCATGCCTATTTAGTGCAAGACGATGTTCCTGAAGAGGTGAAGCAAGAGCGTTCGGATGAGATTATGGCACTCCAACAAGGTATTTCGGAAGAATTAAATCAAGCGAAAATCGGCCAAACATTCAAGGTCATGGTGGATCGCAAGGAAAGCGGATTCTTTGTGGGACGTACGGAACATGATTCCCCAGAGGTAGATAATGAAGTCTTAATTCCGGCAGAGCAATTTGCCCGTCAGGGAGATTTCGTTCAGGTGAAAATCAATAAAGCTGAGGAATTCGATTTATACGGCGATATCGTTTCTTAATAACGCGGGATAGAATCATCCACTTCGCGCGACCAGGCATCAATGCCCCCTGCTAAGTTGATCAGGTTTTCAAAACCCAGACTATGCAGGTGCTTTATGACAAACATCGAGCGCATGCCGTGGTGACAAACGACCAATCCGGGCACATCCTTCGGGATTAAATCCACTTGTAAGTTGTTCATCGACATGCAGAGAGATCCTGCAATTTGCGCCTCCTCCCATTCGAAAGGCTCTCGCACATCGAGCACAAACTGAATATTGCCATTTTTGATGGAATCTGCGGCATCAACAGGCTCCATCTCTACAGGAACCCATGCTTTCACAGGAAAAATTCGTTCCTCCGCATCCGCCGAACGATCCATCCGAAATTGATGCATACGCATAGATCGCATATCCCAGCGCAACAAATGATTTTGGGCAGGAGAAGACATTCCTGTTAAATAGAATATTGCTTCTTTGGCCTGCATCAATCCCATCATGCCTGGCAAGAAACCTAGAACACCAGCTTCATCACAAGTGGGGATTTCCCCCGCCGACGGTTCATCCGGAAATAAACAACGGTAAGTAGGTCCTGTTCCATGGGCATTGCAAACGGCCAATTGGCCTTCCCAAGTATGAATTGCCGCATAAACAAAGGCCTTACCAAATTTGACACAGGCATCATTGATCAAGTATCTTGTGTCAAAGTTATCAGTACAATCCACCACTAAATCTGCGGATTGAACCAGGTGGTAATTCGCCATCGAAAATTTCTCCGACATCGCATCAACCTGCACGTGCGGATTCAATGCCTCCACATAATCTTTGGCCATCAGAACTTTCGACTGACCTACTTGATCATTGCGGTAAATGGTTTGTCGGCCTAAATTGCTCAAATCCACCACATCATGATCGATGAGTGTCAAATGTCCTACCCCAGCCGCCGCGAGGTAAGGAATGACGCTAACGCCCAAACCACCAGCACCTACAATAAGTACATGAGCCTGCGAAAGGCATTCTTGCATTTCGAGCGTCCATTCAGGAATGGCCAATTGCTTTTGATATCGGGTAAATTCAGTTGAGCTTAACATGGGCAAATAAAAAAAGCCTCCTTGGTTTCAAGGAGGCTAATTTCGGTAAAAATCTTGATATAATTAGATCGACAATGTACCCTTACGAGCAGATGCGATTAATGTTTTCTCGAAACCGTTTTTGTTGATCGTACGGATTGCTTTCGCAGATACTTTCATACGAACCCAAACACCTTCAGACTCTAAGAAAAATTTCTTTGTCTGCAAGTTCGGATAAAACTTACGTTTTGTCTTATTGTTCGCGTGTGATACGTTGTTACCTACACGAGTTCTCTTTCCAGTTAATTGACAAACCTTTGCCATAATATGATGAATTTAAAATTGAATGCGATTCTAAAATGGTTTCCCTCAAAGGGATTGCAAAAGTAGGAAATATTTTGAAATATCCCAAAGGTCTTTACAAAATTTATAAAATGCCTTGGATTGTGTATCTTTGAGTCATGGCAAAGCGAAAAACCGATGAATCCGTTAGTAAGAAAATCATCTCTTCCTTGATTTGGTTAGGAACCTTGCCTTTGTGCCTTTATACGCTACTGACCTATTTATTAAGCTATTCCCTAGTCATTGACCACTGGCTTGCAGGCTTCATCATGATGACCTTGCCTTATGCCCAAGTGCTCTGTTTTATTTCCTTGATTTATTGGATGTTTCGTCGGGCCAAAAGAGCCCTATTACCCCTCGTTGTCCTTGCGCTAGGTTATGGATTTATTCCCCGAAGCATCGTTTGGAATACCGCAAAACCCGCTGCCAAAAAAGATATTCGCGTCTTGAGTTATAATGTTTATGGGATGTATTCCAATAATTACAGTGGGAATGAGGAGAAGGTAAAAGCATTAAAAAGTTTCATGCTGGACTACCAAGCGGACGTGAAATGTTTTCAGGAGTTTTATTCGCATGCAGATCGCAAGGCTTATCGCAGCATCAACATGATGAAGGAATCCTATCCGCATTATGCTTTTATCCCTTTGAAAGAAGATTTTTTTGAGGCCAAAGAAAAAATGGGTCTAGCAATTTTTTCAAAATATCCCATCATTCATCAATCAGGCAAGCAATTTGGTAATTCGGCCAATGGCTATTTGTATGCGGATATTGTTGCCAAAGAAGACACCTTTCGAATCATCAATGTGCAATTGTGGTCGATGGGAATCCGCGTAGGACGCGTAACAGGAAAAATACGCGATCAAGATTATGAAGATGCGAAGAAAGAAGGCCGTGGCATCATGAATTCGTTACGAAAAGGATTTATTCATCACAAAGATGAAATGTCGCAGATTAATCGGCTTATTCAAGAGAGCATGTATCCGGTGATTGTTGTGGGTGACTTGAATGAAACTCCCTATGGATGGGCCTATGGAACCCTACGCGAGCGATTGAAAAATTCATTCGAAGAGGCAGGCCGTGGATTTGGATTTACTTTGAATCGAAGCCCCTTTTTGGTACGCATCGATAATCAATTTTATTCGAAAGACTTTACGGTAAAACAATTTGTTACGCTACGTAACATCAACTATTCCGATCACTTTCCTATTGCGGCCGATTATGAGCTAAAATAAAGCGCGGAGTGTGAAAGAGATCATGTGAAAATTTTGACCTCTTTTGATGACCATTTCCATCTTTTTACCCTCCTTTTTTCGTAGCATTCGATAGATATCACCCAATCGATATTCACTCGCACGCATGCCATTGATAAACCACAATTCATCACCCACCTGAATCCCAGCCTCCTCGGCCGGAGAGTTCGCTTGAATGGTTTCAACAATAAATTGCTGATAGGTTGTACCCTGCGCACGAAAACTCAATCCCGACATTCCCAAATCAAACTGCCTCCTCCATTGTCGGGCGATCGGCTTCAAAACCACATATTGATCCAGATAATGAAAGGTGACAATGAAGCGTCGCAAAAATTCTCCGCCCAAACTCCCATGCAAATCAGCGGACTTTATTTTTTGCTGCGTTGATTGCGCAAAGGTAAACGCCGCGGGGACTTGCTTCCAAGTCCAGGATCCCAAGATCAATTGTGGCACACGTCCCCAATTACCTAAGATGGCTCCGTTAAGCCCCTTCCCCAAATAAACCCGCTTCGCTGAAAAATGAAACATACTCGAATCCACGGCATTCCCATCTAAAAACAAGACATGCCCTGCCCCAGAATCCAATAATAATCGATTGGCCAACGGAACATGTTGATCGCTTGTAATTTGGGCTGCACGGATATAAGGTTTGTTATCGACCATTTCCAAAGGAAAACGAGTTCCTTTTCGTTTGGAATAGTGATATTGTTTAGCTCTTCTGAGAATAAGTCGCTGGCGCGCATAATCGATGGTCACGACCGCATTGGCAAATAATTCATAGCCCAAAACGCCTTGAATTTTTGTCCCCACATAATCCGACAAATTGAGTTGATTACTGGAGACATAAATCAGATTTTGATGAGAAGCAGAGGCCTGACCTACTTGAATTTTTACATCGATCAGCACTTGGGCCTCAATGGGTTTTTCTTCACCCAAACCCAACAGATCAATCTTTCGAATGGATTTTAATCCGAGGTTGCGGAAAGCAAGACTATCGGTCAACAAGGTGGTTCCAAGGCCCGTGTCAACCAAAAACCGAAGGGTATCCGAGGCATTCAGTTGGATAGGAATTACGACAAGGTTCGCATGAAGTTCAAAAGGAATTTCAACCCGTTTTTGCTTTGTGGACCAATGGAATCCAAGCCCATATTCCTGTAAGGAATCGAGCTTGAACTGGTTTCCTTTCGAGGAAAACAACAGCAAGGCAAAAAAGCAAGAAATAAGGCTTGTTCGCATGATGACCCAATCTACTCAGGTAAAACGAAAAAATCGTCTATTTTTGTCTTTGCTATGAAGAAAAAATCAAGTAATCAATTGTGGAAAGTGCTGGGTACAAGTTTCGGGGTGGCCGTTACACTCGGCGGAACGGTGGGAACAGGGATTCTTCGCAAGCCCGGTCCTATCGCTGAGCTATTACACAATCCTTCGTTGATTATTGGATTATGGCTTCTTGTTGCTGTTTATGCCCTTTTAGGTGTAAGCTGCGTACTTGAATTAAGTCTTTCCATCCCAAAAGCCGGCGCCTGGTATGGCTATGCCGAACGGGCTTTTGGTCGTTATATAGGATTTTTAGTGGGCCTAAGTTCCTGGCTCGGTACGGTTACCGCCTTAGGTTTTGGGTCTTATACCTGTAGTGAATACCTCGCCATTCTTTTTCCTAGCTTACAAGAATACGTATTATATTGTGCCATTTCCATCTTACTTATCTTATGGTTTTTTCACCAAATGGGCGTCGTCCTTGCGGGAAAATCACAAGAATGGCTGAGTGGGATAAAGGCTATGGCCTTAATTGGATTTATCATTATTTGTTTCTTGCATGGGGATGGTGGTACCTGGCACGCTAGTCCTGCAGCTCCGAGCGGTTTACCCTTATGGTCAGGTATTCTGACTGCTTTACTTTCCATTTTCTATGCATTTGACGGTTGGCATACCGCCGCATATTTCACAGAAGAAAATAAAGATCCCGTGAAAAGCATGCCCAAATCCATGTTTATCGGGGTAATCGTGGTTGCGGTCATTTACATACTCATCAACATCGGCATCTTGAATACGCTATCTTGGGCGGAATTAAGTCAAAGCAAACTAGCTGCCGCGGATGCGATGCAAAAGATTCTTGGGGCCCAAACAGGTCGCTGGGTCACAACATTTTTGATGCTAAGTATCTTAGGAATCCTGAATACACAAGTCATGTTTGCTCCTCGGGTTATCTTTTCGATGAGTCGGGATGGATTATTTTTTGCAGGCGCTGGCAAGGTGAATGCCCAAGGTAGTCCGACGTTTGCGACACACATGACGGTGGGTTTGGCATGTTTATTTTTGGTAAGCAGCCAGTCGATCAGTGACCGCTTATCCGATATCGCCACCTTCTTTTTTGTGGCGAGTTATTTAGCGGGCTTTGCTTCCTTGTTGCGCTTGAGAAAAACAGAACCTGAATTGGATCGTCCCTATCGGGTTTGGGCTTATCCCTTTTTACCTCTGCTACTTGTGTTTATTTCGAGCTTATTTTTGGCCGGGACGCTGATTCAAAATACGTCGAGCATTCCTTTTGTGATTGGATTTATGGGTATCAGCTTCCTCGTGTACCGCTTTGGCTTATCGAAGCGCGTTTAGAATCCACAAAATGTTCATTCGCGTATTTACATTTCCGTGGTTCGCCAGATTTGTCATAATTGAAAATACATATAATTTACCTTTCGCATCCCGATAAAATCCGGATAAATTATAGGTATTTCCAAAGGAGCCCGACTTCGCATAAAAGCGTGAGCGCATATCATCCAGCACCATCCTACGAATGGTACCTGTGGAACCTGATTCCGGCAAAAGTTTAAAAAGGCGCTCCTCGCCCACTTCCTCCTTCAATTGCGATAATATATGGACCAAATCTTTAGGGCGCATCAAATTATAGCGAGAAAGCCCTGAGCCATCTACCCATTTTATGGGCTTCAACAAGGAATCTTCTTTTGTTAATTTTTCAATGATCTTATTGGTGGGCCCCACCCAATTTTTTTGTGCGGCGATCAGGTACAACATTTGCTCCGCAATTTGATTATCACTGTCATGCAACATCGGAACGAAAAGGCTGTCCACCTTACCTGCATAGGCTAAACGGGATCTCTCATCGAATTTCTTTGGCTGAAGATAAATAGGCTTATTTATTTCATAGCTGAGTAAATCTGCTGTTTGACGAGCAGAAGTAATAAAAGGCATCACTTCAATAAAATCATTTTTAATGCTAGGTACTTCAAACTGATTGGCATGATAGGCACGCTTAGCATACAAACTCTTGCCAGGATTTACATTCGAGGCAAAATAAGCAGGCGAAACCGTCTTCACCCCTGATTTTTGGGTAATCCGCACTTGATTATTGTACATGGGAATGGAAGAAATTTCGGCGGAATAATCATCTGAATAATCATCCCAGGCCCATCCGCTACCGAGTGGACGGACATGCTCATCCGAATCCGCTAAAACCAATACTTTATTAGAGGCTTCGAGTTTTTTCAACAGGGCATCGCCATGAATATTAGGGTGCAATAAACTCGGGTCTCCGGTCCCCCAGAAATACAATGTATCCGCAGTCTCCAAATAACGATACGAGGGAATTGAATCCTTTAAAACCCGATTAGCCTGTAAAAACGTAAGCAATTTGGCATTTGATGCGGGCATGAAATAGTGGTCGGCATGGTGCTGAAAAACTACTTTTCCGCTCTCCAACTCCTGAATTAAAATCCCAGAGGCTTGTTCATCTAGATGTCCTAATTTAAAAGCTTTATTGATTCGAGAACTTGTACACGATGTGGCGATGATGCCAACCAACGAAAGGTATGCCAGTAGTTTCATAGCTTAAAGGTAAAAAAAATCTGTATTTTCGTGCTCAAATAGTAAGAATGCTTGTAGGTTTTGTCATCTTTTATTTAGCCTTAAACTTGCTAGTCGGCTGGTTTGCGAGCACCAAAGTGCGCACCACGACCGACTTCGTATTAGCAGGTCGGACTTTGTCATTTGGTTTGGCCACAATGGTCACGTTTGCTACCTGGTTTGGATCAGAAAGTTTATTGGGCGCGCCACGTGAATTTGTTCGAGGTGGACTGTATGCTGTGATTGAAGAACCTTTCGGCGCCGCATTAGGCTTATTCATCGTGGGTGCAATTTATGCCCGAAAACTATATCCTTTACCCGTATTAACCTTTAGTGATTTTTTTCGCATTCGTTTCGGTGGTCTGTCCGAAAAAGTATCAGCCTTGGTCATGATTCCTTCGTATTTCGGATGGATCTCAGCTCAATTAGTCGCTTTAGGACTCACCTTGCACCTACTACTCCCCATCAGCACGGAAATGGGCATAGTCATCGGCGCATTGTTGGTGATGACCTACACCCTCATGGGAGGCATGTGGTCAATTTCCATCACCGACTTCCTTCATAACATCATCCTAATCGTGGGCTTGTTAATTTTGGCCTATTTATTGCTGGATAAAATTCCGGATTTGGGGGTATTTATAGACCAACAACCCAAAGGATTTTTCCGGTTTACGCCGCTTAGCTCCGATCCCGTTGAATGGTTGAAATACCTGGGTGCTTGGATGGTGATTGGGCTGGGAAGCATTCCACAGCAGGACATTTTCCAACGGGTCATGTCGGCAAAAAGCAGCCCCATTGCCGCCAAAGCGAGCATCGCGGCAGGAACCATGTATCTAAGCATTGCAATGCTACCCTTATTGATTGGATTAATTGGCATCCGATTATACCCGAGTCTATTGGCCGACGACACCTTACTAATCCCACATTTGGTCATGCGATTTATGCCCTATGGAATTCAAATCTTATTTTTAGGCGCCTTGCTATCGGCCTTATTAAGTACGACGAGTGGGGCGATTTTAGCCCCGGCATCCGTATTAGGGGAGAATTTATTGAAACCGATGTTGAAGCATCCTTCCGACAAAAAAGTATTGGCTATCATCCGCCTTTCGGTGGTGTTAGTCACAACAGCCTGCATTTGGATGGCTGTCAGTCGGCAGAATATTTTTGAACTCGTGGGAGAGGCGTCTGCATTTAGTTTGGTTTCCTTATTTATTCCGCTGAATGCGGGATTGTGGTGGAAAAAGGCCAGCGCGATGGGCAGTCACCTGAGTATGATTTTGGGACTATTTGTGTGGGCTTATTTTCACTTCATGCATCCTACGGAGATACCAGCCATTTGGTTTGGACTCTTAGCAAGTATATTCGGATTGCTTGTAGGAACTTATGGATTTCCTATGCCAACCAAGGTTGCTGAATAGTTCCGATGTATTTCCCTTTTTGTTGGGTCAAAATTAGGTCCAACAAATTCTCGCCCACATTGGGATACATGATTACTTGTGCGATTTGCTCAATGGGCATCCATAAAACCTCCATGGCACTCGTTTCAGCCGCTTGCAATTCCGGAATACCCGCAAGTAATTCACCTTCAAAAAGAATATGCAACACATCATCGCGTTGCTCGTTTCCACTTACTTGGCCCATAAGCAGCATGTCGCCAACCTCTACATCGATGCCTAATTCTTCCATGCACTCGCGGGCGATTGTTTCACTCAGTAATTCGCTTGGATCTGGATTTCCACCTGGAAGGTTATAGATAAATTGTTCCCCGTACTGATATTTCATCACGAGTAAATGATTGTTTTCAATTAACACTAGGGCTGGTCTGCAACGCATAAATTAGGGTAATACATCTTTAAATTAACATTATTTTTCGAATTGTCCTACCTTTGCAATGCTAAAACCTGCCAAATGACCGTTCAAGACGTTTGCAATTCCATGGAAACATGGGCGCCATTAAGTTGGCAAGAATCCTATGACAACGCCGGACTACTCTGCGGAAGTCGATCACAAGCCGTATCCGGTGTTCTCATCAGCCTGGATTGCACGGAAGCCGTTGTCCAAGAAGCGATTGCGAAAGGCTGCAACATGATTGTGGCCCACCATCCCATCGTGTTTAAAGGATTAAAATCCTTGACTGGCAAAGATTATGTGGAGCGCACGATGATTTTGGCCATCAAAAACGATGTGGCGATCTACGCAAGTCATACCAATTTAGATCATGCGCCGAAGGGAGTTAGTTACCAATTAGCCCAAACTCTAGGCTTGGTCAATGGACAAGTATTACGCCCATTTAAGCAAGCCTTAAAGCAATTAACCTACTTCGTCCCTAGCGATGCCGCTGAAATGACTCGGACAGCTTTACACGCAGCTGGAGCGGGCAATATAGGTAATTATTCCGACTGCAGTTTTAGTCAAACGGGGATTGGCCGATTTACACCGAATGAAGCTGCGAATCCAACGATTGGGGAAAATAATCAAGCGGAGGCAGTCAAAGAGGATCAGGTACAAATGATTTTTCCATCACATTTGGAAAACAGTATTATTCAAGCGTTGAAATCCGCGCATCCCTATGAGGAGGTGGCCTATTTTATTCAAGCCTTAGATAATACGTGGGATGAAGTGGGATCTGGCTACATCGCTGAATTACCTACGGAGATGGACTCAGTTGCGTTCAGTGCTTATTTGAAAGGGCAATTAGGGTTAAAGCATTTCCGACATACAGCCTGGCTGGGTAAACCCATTAAACACATTGCACTATGTGGTGGAGCGGGAAGTTTTTTACTTAAGGACGCAATTAAAGCAGGCGCGGATGTATTTATCAGTGGGGATTTCAAATATCATGAATTCTTTGATGCGGAAAATCATTGCACCATTTGCGATATAGGCCATTATGAATCTGAAGTCATGATAAAGGATGCAATCCATGCTTATTTATCAAATAATTTTAGTACTTTTGCCGTTCTGAAAAGTATGACCAACAGCAATCCTGTGAGTTATGCTTAATTTTAGAGCGAATTAATAATTCAAACGCAACAAGAAGAATGGCTACAGTTACCGAAACTACAATTGC
>CALLKB010000107.1 GCA_938008575.1 uncultured Cytophagaceae bacterium
TTTAGAAACATTGACTCAAATAGGGGCAAAAGAAATCCCTATTTTAGGAATCAATACGGGACGATTGGGCTTTTTAGCCACCCTTTCACCCCCAGAAATTAGCGCGGCCTTAGATACCGTTTTACAAGGAAATTTTCGCATTGAAAATAGAAGTTTAGTCTCAGTGGAATCCGAGGTAGACTTTTTTGATGGCAAAGGCTTTGGCCTAAATGAAGTGGGAATCATGAAGACAGATACGTCATCCATGATTGTCATTAAAGCCTATGTGGATGGAAACTATTTGAATACGTACTGGGCAGATGGTTTGATTGTTTCGACCGCAACAGGTTCAACGGGTTATTCGTTGTCGGTGGGCGGCCCATTAGTCATGCCAAGTTCCGATATTCTGATCATCGCTCCCATGAGTCCGCACAACTTAAATGTGCGACCTTTGGTGGTTTCGAGTGATGCCAAATTGAAATTTGAAATAAGCAGTCGGAGCCAAAATTTCCTTATCTCCATCGATTCTCGCTCCCGCGTCATCGATAGCAAATTCAGCATTGAGGTTCAAAAAGCACCTTTTACAGCCAAAATTGTTAAAATTCCTGGCGATGATTTCTTGCAAACCTTGCGGAATAAATTGAATTGGGGATTGGATGTGCGCAATTAATTTGAAGTGATGCGATTCGTCGCAAAAAAATTGTAGAGACGCGATACCTCGCGTCTTTTTTTATGTGAGACGCGAGGTATCGCGTCTCTACAGTAACCATTTGAAAAATAGACGCGAGGTATCGCGTCTCTACAATAACCGCTTCAACTCATTCAACTTCAAAAGCGCCTCGATCGGTGAAAGCGTATTAACATCTAAAGAACCCAGCTGCTCCTCGATTTTCTTCAATCCTTCCGGAATCTCCGCACCAAATAAATTCAATTGGTAATTGTTTTTCGGCATTTCTTTCAGCTTCTCGACATTGTCTTCCAACACATGATCTTTCTCCAAATTCTGTAAAATTTCATGCGCCCTCAAAACTAAAGATGTAGGCATACCGGCCATTTGGGCCACATGAATACCAAAACTATGCGCAGAACCACCCGGAACCAATTTACGCAAGAAGATAATCTTGTTACCCACCTCTTTCACAGAAACGTGGAAATTCTTGATGCGCGGAAAATCTTCCGTTAATTCATTCAACTCGTGGTAGTGTGTAGCAAATAAGGTTTTCGCCCGACACTTCGGATGATTATGCAGATGCTCCGCAATTGCCCAAGCCATGGAAACGCCGTCATAGGTTGACGTTCCCCGACCGATTTCATCCAATAAAACCAAGGATTTATTCGACAAATTATTCAAAATCGCAGCCGTTTCGGTCATTTCCACCATGAAGGTCGACTCACCTTTGGATAAATTATCCGACGCGCCTACACGGGTAAATACTTTATCAACAAGTCCGATTGAAGCAGCAGAAGCAGGAACAAAAGAACCCATTTGAGCCATCAGAACAATCAAAGCAGTTTGACGTAACAATGCCGACTTACCAGCCATGTTGGGCCCCGTAATCATGACGATTTGTTGGGTTTCATTATCCAAATACACATCATTCGGAACATATAGTTCCCCTAAAGGCAATTGCTGTTCAATGACCGGATGTCTTCCAGCTTCAATTTGAATCGAATCCCCCGTATGCAATTCCGGTTGGACATATTGATTGCGTTTCGCGACTTGGGCAAAACTGGTCAACACATCCAAGGTCGCGATTCCGAGCGCATTCAACTGAATCAATTCCAAATATTCTAAAGCCTCACGCACCAATTCTTGAAAAATCCCGAATTCGATTGTCGATATTTTATCTTCCGCACTTAAAATCTTCTCTTCATACCCCTTCAATTCCTCCGTGATGTAGCGTTCCGCATTCACCAGGGTCTGCTTGCGAATCCACTCGGGCGGTACGCGATCTTTGTGAGCATTCGTAACCTCTAAATAATATCCGAAAACCTTGTTATAAGCGACTTTTAAGGAAGTAATTCCCGTTCGTTCAATCTCCCGTTTCTGCATGGCAGCCAGGTAATCCTTGCCGTTTGTGGACAAAAGATGAAGCTCATCCAACTCCGACATATAGCCTGTTTTGATGATACCGCCTTGATGTACCAGCATGGGTGCATCGTCGCGCAAGGCTGATTCGATTTTCTGCACCAAATGTAAACAAGGGTTCAATTGATCCGCCCATTTCTGTAAAATTGGCGCAGGATGTGTGGCTAGTAATTCCTTAATCGCCGGAACTTGTTGGAGCGCGCGCTTCAATTGCACCAACTCCCGCGGATTGATTCTCCCAGCAGCTACTTTGGAAATCAAACGTTCTAAATCTCCGATAGGTTTCAAGAGTGAAATGAGTAGATCCATCGTCTCATCTAACTCCAATAAACCCGCTACGCCCGCTTGACGTTCTTGAATCGCAGCTAAATCTTTCAAAGGCAAAACCATCCATTTGCGCAACAAACGCGCACCCATGGGCGTCATCGTTTGGTCCATCAAATCAATCAATGGTACCCCACCCTCTTGTACAGAATAGACTAATTCCAGGTTTCGTATCGTAAAACGATCTAACCAAACGAATTTATCCTCCTCAATGCGCTGAATCGTGGCAATATGCCCCACCTGCTTATGTTCCGTTTCAGCTAAATAATGCAAAATAACCCCCGCCGCAATAATTCCCAGCGGCATGGTTTCAATCCCAAAGCCCTTCAGGTTTTTGGTTTTGAAATGCTCCGTCAAGAGCGGATACGTAAATTCATGTGAAAAAATCCACTCTTCCATGGAGAAAGAATGGTATTGATCCCCAAAATTTTCTTGGTAGACAGCTCTGTATTTTTTAGGAAATAAAATCTCAGACGGCATGAAACTTTGAATCAATTTCTGCACATAAGCCAAAGGCCCTTGTGAACACATGAATTCACCAGTTGATATATCCAAAAATGCCACACCAAATTGCGCGTCTTTTTCTTGGTAGCTAATCGAAGCAACATAGTTATTCCGCTTATTATCAAGCACTTGATCATTAAACGAGACACCGGGTGTTACTAATTCCGTTACACCACGCTTCACAATTCCTTTCGCTTCTGCTGGATTTTCTAACTGATCACAAATCGCTACGCGCTGGCCGGCACGAACCAATTTGGGTAAATAAGTATCCAAGGAATGATGTGGGAATCCCGCTAAATGATCATCAGCATTTCCATTATTCCGACGCGTCAATGTAATCCCCAAAATCTTGGATGCTTTTACAGCATCTTCACCAAACGTCTCATAAAAGTCACCTACCCGGAATAGCAAAATGGCTCCCGGATACTTGGCTTTAATCTGATTAAACTGTCTGGAAAGTGGGGTCTCCCCTTTTTTCAAGGGCTCTTGCCCATCGGGTGTTTTTTTGGCCAAAATTTTTATCGCTAATGAAGACAAAAATAAGTCAAAATTTATACATTTACCATTCTTTAAACCGATACCTCAAACTATGATTAATTCGTCTATTTACATTCAATCCCAACAAGAAGTTTTTGATGTGGTGATTGTGGGTTCTGGAGCAGGAGGCGGTATGGCAGCACATACATTAACGAAGGCCGGTGCCAAAGTTTGTGTGTTAGAAGCAGGCCAACCCTTTGATCCAGCGGACCCGAAAGACATGACCCAACTTAAATGGCCTTACGAGTCATTAAGACGTGGGGCGAGTAGCTCACTTCGAAATTTTGGTGATTTTGATGCTGCCTATGGCGGCTGGGACATTGAAGGGGAACCCTACACAAGAAAAGATGGCACAAAATTCGACTGGTTCCGTTCACGGATGGTCGGCGGACGTACAAACCACTGGGGACGTATTTCCTTGCGTTTTGGACCAGATGATTTTAAACGAAAAAGTATTGACGGATTAGGGGACGACTGGCCAATCGGCTATGACGATGTCAAACCTTATTACGACAAAGTTGATAAAATGATTGGTGTTTTTGGTACCAATGAAGGCTTAAGAAACAATCCAGATGGATTTTTCTTACCTCCCCCAAAACCCCGTTTGCATGAGTTGATGATCAAAAAGGCGAATAAAGCTTTAGGAATCCCAACTTACCCTTCGCGGATGTCGATGTTGACCAAACCGATCAACAACGAACGTGGGCAATGTTTTTATTGCGGACAGTGTAATCGAGGATGTTCTGCTTATGCCGATTTCTCATCATCGTCTGTGTTAATTAAGCCAGCCGCAGCGACTGGTAATCTAACCATGTTGCCGTTCGCGATGGCACGTGAAGTATTGACAGATCCGGCTACTGGTTTGGCAACGGGAGTATCGTATGTTCACACAGGTACAATGCAAGAATATACCGTAAAAGGGAAGATTGTTGTTTTGGCGGCCAGTGCTGGAGAAACAGCGCGTTTACTATTGAATTCCAAAAGCTCCCGCTTCCCGAATGGCTTAGCCAATTCGAGCGGTGTGGTTGGAAAATACCTAAACGATTCCACGGGTGCGTCGCGTTCAGCGATTATCCCTTCCTTGTTCAACCGCAAGCGTTACAATGAAGATGGTGTAGGAGGAATGCACATTTACACCCCATGGTGGTTAGATAACGCAAAATTAGATTTCCCACGCGGATACCACATCGAATACGGTGGAGGTATGGGTATGCCAAACTACGGTTTTGGTTGGGGCATCGAAGGATTGAATGGTCGGGAGAACTTCACACGCGATGGTTTGAAAAAAGCAGCAGGTGGTTATGGTGCGACGTTGAAAGAAGATTACCGTCGTTTCTATGGATCGTATGTGAGCTTCGCGGGTCGTGGTGAGCCCGTTGTTCGCGAGGACAACTACTGTGAAATCGACCCGAATGTGGTAGATAAATACGGTATTCCGGTGTTACGCTTTAATTACAAGTGGAGCGATTACGAAGTCAAGCAAGCGAAGCACATGCAGGAAACTTTTGAGGAAATCATTCATGCGATGGGTGGTGAGCCGATGGGTAAGAAACCAGGCGCAGATAGCAATTATGGTTTGGCAGATCCAGGACGTATTATTCACGAAGTTGGAACAGCACGTATGGGTGACAACAAGAATACTTCGGTGTTAAATTCGAATTGCCAAGCACATGATGTGAAGAATTTATTCGTAGCGGATGCGGCACCATTTGTGTCACAAGGCGATAAAAATGCCACGTGGACGATTTTGGCATTATCACTTCGGACATCTGAGTACATTATTGATCAACGTAAAAAAGGCAACCTATAATGAAAAGAAGAGACTATTTAAAAAATATGGGCTTGAGTTCGTTGGGCTTAGCCGTTTTCAATCCAGATGAAAAAGCGATTGAAAATTTAGAATCAGCGAAAGTTCCTGTTAAAAGACCAAACGGTCGGACGCAAGAAGAGGCTGAAATGGAAGCCCGATTACAAGCGGAGGTATTTTTGAACAAACACGAACTGGATACAATCACGATCTTGTCGGACATCATCATTCCGGCCGATGGAAAATCGGGCAGCGCCTCACAATCTGGCGTAACTGCATTTATCGAATTTATCGTGAAAGATAAACCGGAGTTTAAAACACCGATGCGCGGGGGATTACGTTGGTTGGATTCGGAGTCCAACAAACGATTTGGCAAGAAATTCATTGAAATCACGGCGGCGCAACGAATTAATATCGTGGATGACATTGCCTATCCAGGAACGGCGCCTAAGCATTTATCGCAGGGGGTGAGTTTTTTCACCTTGATGCGTAATTTAACGGCAACGGGATTCTTTTCTTCCAAAATGGGAATTGCAGATTTAGAGTATAAAGGCAATACACCAAATCAATGGAACGGCGTTCCAGATGACGTATTGAAGCAATATGGATTAAGTTATGACGCATAATCGAGTCATTCGACCCGACATATTTTCACACATTCCTCAGCTCGTGGCGGGTATTTCTACTCGCCACGGCGGAGTGAGTTCACAAGCCTATCAAAGTTTAAATTTAGGGGTACATACCGACGATGATCCATCGGCAATTTCATCAAATCTAAAACTTTTTTGCGCGGATTTAGGTATTTCGCCGGACGCCCTAGCACGCTCCTATCAGGTGCATGGGTCTGAAATCTGGACAACGGTTTCGCCGGGTTATGAAAGTGGTTATGATGCGATTATGGCCCAAGAGCCAGGTGTTTTCGCGGGCGTGGGTATAGCGGATTGTTGTCCTATTTTACTCGCCGATCCTAAGCGTGAAGTTGCTGCTGCGATTCATGCCGGTTGGAAGGGAACTGTCGCTCAAATCGTTCATAAAACAGCTTCTTCCATGATTAAAGGCGGCTCAAATCCCGCAAACATCTTAGCTTACATAGGCCCGTGCATCAGCATCGAACATTTTGAAGTTGGCGATGAGGTGGCGGAGAAATTTGAATTCAAGGAAAAGCGCGGTGCGCGCTGGCACGTGGACTTGAAAGCCACCAATGCAGCACAATTGCAAGCTTTAGGTATATCACAAATTGAAATTTCGGATTATTGCACGGTGGCGAATAACGATGCGTTCTATTCACATCGAAAGGAACAAGGGATAACGGGAAGGATGCTGGCGGTGATTGGATTTCAGCGAAGAGGGTAAACGCTGCCGGGGTCTGCGACCCCGGCAGCGTTACCGCTCAAAGCTACAAAAAGGCGAACGGAAACAGTTCCAAAAACCTGATAAAATTCCCCTTAAATCTAGATAAAACGCCAATTCTAGCAAATAAGCTATCAAGAACCTGATAAACTGACTATCCCCTGCTTAGCGACGCAGATCTTGCATAAATTGCTGTGGTGATACCACTTGTTTCGGCTGTAATTTATAAGCCTCCTTCCAATCCTTCCGTTTCAAATCCCCATTCTTAATCGACTTAATGAAACTCATCCAAGCAAATGGATTCGTTAAACTCAGCAAAGGACTCGACACAAAGGATTTATTCGCTTGACCCGAAATCATCATATCCGAAAAATTTCGAAAATTTGAATTGGCCCCCAAACCCGCTTGCAAGGCAAAAACATTCAATTTAGACTGCTCCAAATTCCTTGCTAAAATATCCCGCTGTTTTTCATCCCGCAATCGTAAATTCAAAAATGCCTTCTTGAACTCTTCCTCGCTCGCGTGTGGAAAAACTTTGACCTCCGACAACATCCGCGCATCCTCATTCATCTCAATAATCGCCTGATGCACCTGCCCCGTTGTCCGCGGAATAATGTAATACTGCGGCTTGTAACCCACATAAGTCACCACCACACTATCCCCCGGAAATACATACAAATCCACTGCACCAAAATTATCACTTAACGCTCCCCGACCAGCCTGTGGAATATAAACATAGGCCAAAGGCAGATATTCCGAATTCGTCGCCGAGATAATCCGAGCATTGAATAAAACCGTCTTGTCTTGCCCCTGTGCGAACAGAGATGCACTTGCAAACAAGCACAATAAAATCACAACAAGTAGGCGTTTTTGAAACATGACGCAAGTAAACAAAAAATTGAATGGCTATTTCTTAATATTCGTTAACGTCGAACTAGGGAAATAATTTTACAAAAGGGATAATAAACGGTATCGACAACAACAAGCCATCAAATCGATCCAAAAATCCACCGTGACCCGGAATGGTATCCGCCGAATCTTTAATGTTAATACTACGCTTAAACAATGATTCCACCAAATCTCCATAGGTACCCGCAACCACAATAATTACTCCTATCGCATACCATTGAAAAGCCGAATAATTTGTAAAATACCGCGATATAATCGTAGCAACGACCATCGCGGTTATCATCCCACCAATACTCCCCTCCCAGGATTTCTTCGGCGAAACGCGCTCAAATAATTTGGTCTTCCCAAATTTCGTACCCGCAAAATAGGCTCCCGAATCACTCGCCCACAATAAAAACAAACAACCCAAAACGATATTCGAGTCATAGGTATCATTTTTGATGTAAGCTAAAACGGTCAAAAGCGTAAAAGGCAATGCCACGTAAATAATCCCTAGAAAGGTATATGCAATGTTTTTAAACGGCTTTTCGTCCTTGGATTTATATAATTTGATGAAGAATATCAGCGTCAATAAGGGTGATAAGATGTAATAATTTTGATAAGCCAAATCTCCCTTTTCAATAAAAAAAGTTAACACATGCATCACAGCACCACAAAAAGTACCGTAAAATGTCAAAGGTAAATTGTCACTAATGCTACCAACCAATTTGTAAAACTCCAACTGTGCCAATGCTCCAATCACTAAAAAAAGCACTAAAAAAGTATAATCGCTATATAAAACACAAAACAACAAAAACGGAACGGCAATAATCGCTGCTAAAACGCGCTGCTGCAAATTCGATAAATTTCGTAATCCCATAATTAAGCTTTTAATATGTTGAGCGCCTCCTCCTCATCGTCTTGGTGCACATAGAGTTCCCAATTTCCCAAGTCGTAAGCACTTAATTTCTTATTCATCACCACCGCACGAATCTCAGCCCGCTCCCACAACAATGCCTTCTGCATCTCCAAATCTATGCCAGTCCGCGATTGTCCAATTAATTTCCAACCTTCCATTTAAGATTCAGTCCGATAGGTATGCAATCTACGAATATAAAAGCCAACTAAAACCACAGACAAGACCGCAGACCACCAGGGTATCTCCTTAACCATGTCCATCGGATCAATGGCTATGTTTTTTTGTTGGTATAAGTAATGCATCAACAACGTCCAGCCATTATTAAAAAAGTGCGCTGCAATAGGTACCCAAATACTCCGGAACCAAACATATAAATAACCGAAAAATGCTCCTAAAAACATTCTTGGGAAAAATCCATAAAATTGAAAATGAATAAAACTAAATATCGCTGCAGCAAGCCAAATCGCGACATGTTTATTCCCAATGTAGCGCTCAAACATGCTTTGCAACACCCCTCTAAAGAAAATCTCTTCTCCCAAAGCTGCCATACCAGCAATCACCATAACGGCTAATGCAAAATCCATATCCGAATGAAAATTCAACAAAAATTTAGTCAACTCCGCCATGCTTTTCTCAGAGGATTGCATCGCTTTTTCTAAAGCCTCATAACCTGCTGGCAGTTGAATATGCTCATTCCATTCGATCAAATATTCCATGGCAGGCATCCCAACCAACACCGTCAATATAGCCCAAGAAAACACCTGAAAACCAGGCGCCTCCGCACGATTCAAATCAATAATCGAACGCTTTTCAATGAACCTTAAATAAGCCCAAGCCCCTAGAACAAAGGTGAATAGTGCCGAAAACCACTGCAATGCCATCATCGCATGAAAGGCCCCTTCGTATTTTTGGGGATGTGCAATAAAATCCAAGATTTGGGTTTGAAAGGCCTCAATATTTTGTGTCGGGAATTCCATCAATGCTACGACGGCCAACAAACCAAAAAACTGACCTAAAAAGCTGCCAACCAAGAAAAATCCCAATAGACTTAGGAGGTTTGAACTTAGACCCAACCAACGAGTTGGCCCCTGATAATAGTTTTCTTCCATAATGCTCGTAAATTTACGCAATTTTTAATCAGAATGGTAAAAATAGGAAACATCGAATTAGGGGACTTCCCTTTGTTATTAGCACCCATGGAGGACGTGTCTGATCCACCCTTTCGTGCAGTTTGCAAAGCGAATGGTGCCGACTTGATGTATACCGAATTTATCTCTTCCGAAGGCTTAATTCGTGATGCGGCGAAAAGCGTACAAAAACTCGATATTTTCGAATACGAACGACCGATTGGCATCCAGCTTTTCGGCAGTTCCATCGAAACAATGGCTTCTTGTACCGAAATCGCAACAAAAGCTGGCCCCGATTTAATTGACATCAATTACGGTTGCCCAGTCAAACAAGTAGCTTGTCGGGGTGCCGGTGCAGCTTTATTGCAAGATATCCCTAAAATGGTGGCCATGACAGAAGCCGTTGTCAAAGCAACGCATCTGCCTGTGACCGTAAAAACCCGATTAGGTTGGGACGATTCCACAAAAAATATTGAGGATGTCGCGGAACGCCTCCAGGACATTGGTATTCAAGGTTTGACCATTCACGGTCGGACGCGCGTGCAGATGTATAAGGGCGAGGCCGACTGGCGTTTAATCTCCAAAGTCAAAGAAAACCCGCGTATTAAAATTCCAATTTTTGGTAATGGCGACATTGATTCGCCACAAAAAGCGTTGGAATACCGCGATAAATACGGTGTTGATGGAATTATGATTGGTCGGGCATCCATCGGATATCCATGGATTTTCAACGAGATCAAACATTATTTGGCAACAGGAAATATTCAAGCACCACCTACGATTGCAGAGCGAATTGCCGTTTGTGAATCTCACCTAGACTTTTCAATCCGTTGGAAAGGGAACCACGGTGGTATCGTTGAAATGCGTCGCCATTATTCCAATTACTTCCGCGGCATGGATCATTTCAAACCCTACCGCATGAAGCTCGTAACGAGTTTTTCACTCGAAGAAATCAAAGAAACCTTAAACGAAATTGCCATCCATTATGCAGGAGAATAAAAAACCGAGTATCATCATTTTCCTTGCCATCTTAGGACTCGCACTCATTTGGGGAAGTTCATTCATCTTAGTTAAAAAAAGCCTAGCGCATTACTCCGCATTGCAAGTTGGGGCACTACGCATCTGCTCTGCTAGCTTATTCTTTTTACCAATATTTCTCAAACGCTTCAAATACATGGAGCGCAAGCACAGCCTTTCTTTTCTGTCAGCAGGACTAACTGGAAATCTAATTCCCGCGATCTTATTTGCGATTGCAGGCCAACACCTTTCTAGTGCATTATCCGGAATGCTAAATGCCTTTACTCCTTTATTTACCTTAATCATTGGCATCCTGTTTTTTGCACAACCTTTTCTTTGGAAACAAATGACAGGGATTCTCGTTGGGCTTCTTGGCTGCCTAGGTCTACTTTTTGCAGGCCAAGGTTTCAACATTGACTTCAATGTTCACGCCTTATGGGTGGTTTTAGCAACCTTTCTCTATGGCATTAACATGCATATTGTCAAAACGAAACTAAGCGATCTACATCCCTTAACTTCCACGGCAGGTATTTTCATGATGATTGGGCCATTGGCACTCGGCCTTTTGTATTCCACAGGCTTTTTCGAAATCCCCTTGGACAACGAACATCTTTGGGCATTTATCTCAGCGATAGCATTAGGGCTTTTTGGCTCAGCGATCGGAATGCTGGCCTTCAACCAAATAATCAAGTGGACAAGTGCGATCGTAGCGAGTTCCGTTACTTACATGATTCCGATCGTAGCTTTGGGTTGGGGATTCGTGGATGGTGAGGCAATCTACTTCTCTCAAGTCCTTTTCATGTTCGTTTTATTAGCCGGCATTTATTTGGTCAATAAATCAAAAGCTTGATAATTTGTAGCGCTTCGTCGTTTTACCAAATTACTTATAGCTGAGCTCCTTACCTTCATTCATCGAACCGAAACAAGATGAATGAACTCAACATGGCCGTTATTTGGAAGAATCGACGCCTCCAGCAAAATCCCCAACTCACATCGGGGGAATCTATTCAAATCATTTCTCCGGGAATTGAGAACAGCCATGCGGGAGCGGATTTCCAGCATGCGCGCATCCGCATCAATGAACTCGAATGGATCGGTGCGGTGGAATTACATGTCAAGTCCTCCGACTGGCTTCTGCACCGACACGATGCAGACAAAAGCTACGAAAATGTCATTTTGCATGTCGTTTGGGAAGATAATCAGATCATCCAATATGAAGCGGGGAAGCCAATCCCCACACTTTGTCTTTCAAAATGGGTAAAAAAAGATGAAGTCGAAATCAGCCCCGCAAGTCAACATCCTTTGGCATGTCATGCAATTTTCGAATCGGTTTCATTGGATATCAAAACGGACATGATTAGCCAAATGATTCAAGCGCGCATGCATGGGAAATACAATGACATGCGTAAAATTTTGATTGAAAATAAAGGCGATTGGGAGGAGGCCTTTTACATTTCGTTAGCCAAAAGTTTTGGATTTTCGCTCAACGCTGAACCCATGCTCCGACTGGCAAGAAGCTTGCCTTTGAAACTCATCTTGCTCTACCGCGATCGACATGTTGGGATTGAAGCAGCGCTGTTTGGAATTGCCGGATTACTGGAAGAACCCATTCAAGATGAATACCAATTCGAACTCAGACGCGAATACATCCATCTAAAGAAAAAACATGCTTGGCCCGAAAGCCACTTGCAAAAATCGGATTGGAAAATGCTAAGGCTCCGACCGGCCAATTTTCCGCAGATTCGTTTGGCGCAATTCGCAGAAATTATTCGAGCAAATTGTGCCCTAATTTCGCTGTTGCTCGAAATGCAGGAATTGAAAACGATCCAACAACTTTTTGAAATCCCATTAGAAGGGTATTGGGGCAACCATGTCCAATTTGGCAAAAAAAGTGCGCCGCATCATACGCGTTTGGGAGCTAGCGCCGTTCAATCCATTTGCATTAATACGCTCATTCCCATGTTAATTTGTTACAGCCGCGAACGAAATCAGCCGCAATACGAGCAAAAGGCTTGGCGCTGGTTGGCAGAACTACATGGCGAAAACAATCAAATAACGCGCTATTTCAGCTCCCTCGGACTTCCCATCAAAACCGCACGCGAATCACAAGCCTGCATTCACTGGTATCGCCATTACTGTGAAAAGAAAAAATGCTTACAATGCACCGTGGGGCAGGCGATTCTTACTCCGACTTAATAACCGGTCCACGAACACCTATGCCATTTTCATTGAAAGCCTCGATTTGAAAATAATAGGTTCGGTCTTTATCCATGGATTTGAAATAATATTCATTCGACCCAAATACCTGCACAGAAGTATATAATTTATCTGGCGAAATACCCGAATAAACCACATAACCTGTGGCATTACTGATATGTCCCCATTTCAACCAAGCACTTCGTTTGTCATGATCCCCTCGCAAAACAATTAAATCCTTCACAACGCTAGGTTTTTCCCCATGCCCTAAACCAAAAACACGCAAACCGCTAATTGCAAATTTCCCCGCAGCCATGTGTTTATTCGTCAACCGAATGAACCGAGCTTCGATGGGTTTGGCTAACTCCACATAGTCGTGCGGAACATCCGTTTTATTTGCTGACTTATCTACGGCAACCGACCAGCGTTTTCCATCCAAACTAGACTCAATGACATATTGATGATAGATACCTGGAATCTTACCTAGAAAGGATGAATCGACATCCTGATCTGCATAATTTACTTGAATCGCACGAACCGTTGAAACCTCTCCTAAATCGGATTCGATAAATTCGCCGGCTTTGGCAGATTTCGCCGACCAATATGTCTTCATTTGTTCGTCTACCGCATAATTAGCACCGTAACCTGGAAGACTCGATGACACACGGACAGGTTTATTGTAATTCAACAACATCCATCCGGTGAATAAATCGCGTGGATTTTCCACTCGGGCCGTTGGCATCCGATGCGGATAATCTCCATAAGCCGTGTTCGTGTACAAAATACCATCGGCATCAAAAGCGGTGGGCCACAAACCCAACCGACGTTCAAAACTATTTTTCACGGCAATGGTAATCGTGGAAACATGCCACCAATTCCCGTATTGACCTTCAAAAGTTGCCCCATGGCCTGCACCGCGGGTAAATCCGCCCGGCTTAAATGAAAATGGATTGTGTGCCTGATAAGTAAATGGTCCAAATGGCTTGTCCGAGGTATAAACCCCATCCCCATAAGAAGAAAATTCCGTCCCAGGAGCTCCATATTGCAAGTAATATTTCCCCTTGTATTTATTCATCCACGCCCCTTCCATGAATGGCTTGAGAAAGGTATTATCTTGGTATTCGCCAAAGCGCTCCCAGCCATGAATATCATCATGCAAACGAATTAATTCATGCCGCTCGCCTATCGGCTGTAAGGTTTTTCGATCGATTTCTTGGCCGTACATCGGAAAAGTATTGCTTGACCCATGATATAAATAAACTCGTTTATCATCATCCTCAAAAAAGGCAGGATCCCATGCCCCAGCCGTAAAGGCATGAACCGCTTCCTTCCAGTTATCTGTTTGCGGATGCTGACTATACCACAAAGTAAAATTCTTTTCATAGGTAGAACCGATGACCAAAAGGCTATCCCCTAGCGTCAAAGTTGCAGGCGCACAAAGTTCATCATACACTTTGTGATAAGGCTGTAAAAATTTACGAGGAATAAACTTCCAATCGACTAGGTCATTACTCACCCAATAGCCCCATTGATTGGTCGAAAACAGGTAATATTGATTTTTAAAAAAGGAGATCACGGGATCTGCCGTCGCTCTATGCCTACCTTGCTCAGAAAAATTAGGAATGGGGGTAAAACCATAATCCAAATTCATGGGATTGCAATAGGTTTTTTGGCCCAACGACATAAATGAAATTCCGCAAAGGAATATCACGACGAAAACATTTTTCATAGTTAATTAGTATTAATTTTGACCATCAGTCAAAAACAGGTGAACAAAGTAAACAATTTTACGGGATTATTTTGGGCATTTGCCCTCCTGACGCTTTGGTCGGCACATTTGACCTATATGCTCTTGCATCCCATGGATTTTCAATCGCCCTGGACTTATGTGCATGTATTGATTCAAACCCATTTATATACCGGCTTATTTATTACTTCACATGATGCAATTCATGGCGTAGTTTCCCCCGAATATCCGAAATTGAATCACGCGATTGGTTGGGTTTGTGCGACGCTTTTTGCCTTCAATAATTACGCAGTATTGCGCAAGAAGCATCATTGGCACCACGATTATGTCAACACCGAACAAGACCCGGATGTGCACCAGGGAAACTTTTTCATTTGGTGGTTTAAATTCATGTGGCAATATGTCACCTGGCAACAAATTTTAGCCATGGCGATTGCATATAATGTGTTGAAACTTTGGTTACCCATGGAAAACCTGATTGTTTATTGGGAAGTACCTGCGATTTTAAGTACACTCCAATTATTCTTTTTCGGCACCTATTTACCACACCGTGGGGAGCATGCACCTGAAAACAAAACGCAATCAAGAAGTCAAAAGCGCAATCACATCTGGGCCTTTATTTCCTGTTACTTTTTTGGTTATCATTATGAGCATCATGCACATCCCTATTTAGCTTGGTGGAAATTGCCTGAAGCCAAAGATTATAAGCCCTCAAGGTAAACAAGAAGCCAATTTATTTTCTAAATTTGCACCGCATAAATCTCAACAACACATGAAAGAAACCAAATACAAACGTATCCTTTTAAAACTTTCAGGTGAGGCATTATCGACCAAAGACGAGGTAATTGACCCTGTCATTTTAGGCCAATATGCTGCCGAAATCAAAAAAGTACATGATTTAGGTGTTGAGGTTGCTATTGTAATCGGCGGAGGAAATATTTTCCGAGGTGCGAGTGCAGCAAAAGCAGGCATCGACCGCGTGCAAGGTGATTACATGGGAATGCTTGCCACGGTTATCAACGGCATGGCGGTTCAAGCAGCACTAGAAAAACAAGGATTGTACACGCGCATGATGACGGCTTTAAAAGTGGAAGCGGTTTGCGAACCTTTTATTCGTCGGAGAGCCATTCGTCACCTCGAAAAAGGACGTATTGTCATCTTTGGTGCAGGAACGGGTAACCCCTATTTCACAACAGACTCAACTGCCTCGTTGCGGGCGATTGAAGTAGAAGCAGATGTGGTATTAAAAGGAACACGTGTGGATGGTGTTTATACGGCAGATCCGGAAAAAGATCCAACGGCAACACGCTTTACCCAATTGAGCTTTTCAGATGCGATTCAAAAAGGCTTAAAAATCATGGATACAACGGCATTTACCTTATGCCAAGAAAATAATTTACCGATTATCGTTTTTGATATGAACAAAGAAGGCAATTTGGCCGACTTAGTTTCGGGAGAAGATGTAGGAACATTAATTAGCTAATACCCAATGGAAGAAATTGAATTTTATATTGATGCGACCCAAGAAACCATGGAGGGCGCCATTAAACACTTAAACATTGAATTATCAAAGATTCGTGCTGGTAAAGCAAGTACGTCAATGTTGGACGGTTTGATGATTGACTATTATGGCATGGCGACACCGATTTCAGGTGCTGCATCCATCACCACACCCGATGCGCGTACGATTGCCATCAAACCATTCGAAAAAGGAATTTTCGGTGAGATTGAAAAAGCGATTCGCAATTCAAGCTTAGGATTGAATCTGATGAACGATGGAGAATTAATTCGTTTAGCGATTCCTCCTTTGACGGAAGAGCGTCGTCGCGACTTAGTAAAACGTGTGAAGCAAGAAATTGAAGTTGCGAAAATTAATATTCGCAATGCCCGTCAAGACGGAAACAATAGCATCAAGAAATTAAAAGGCGATGGCGTATCAGAAGATGCGATTAAAGCAGCCGAAGATAAAATCCAAAAAATCACGGATGGTTTCGTTGCCAAAATCGATCAGATATTTGTCGAAAAAGAAAAAGATATCATGGTGGTTTAATCACCCCTCTGAAAG
>CALLKB010000108.1 GCA_938008575.1 uncultured Cytophagaceae bacterium
GAGATAATTCGAAACTTGCATCTTCATTGATCATTATGTCGATTGTAGGAGGAGCAATTATTCCTCCATTCACCGCTTCTTTGTTTAAAATCAATACCAATGTTGCTTTAACAATTCCTTTGATGTGCTTCGCATACATTGTTTTTTATGCATACAAAGGTTCAAGTGTAAGATCCGATGAAGCATAAGTATATCTTGATTTTAGATTTAGTGGACGAACAGGCTTCCATAAAACAGTATGAAGCTTACCACGAGCAAATACCTGATGAAATAGCCAAAAGCATCACGGATTCAGGTATCGAATCCATGGAAATTTATCGCTATGGAAATCGTTTGGTCATGGAAATTTTAGCCAATGATACTTTTTCATTTGAAGCCAAAGCGAAAGCAGATCAGAACAATGAAGCGGTGCAAGCATGGGAATCCTTAATGGATAAATTTCAACAACGCATCCCAGGATCTAAAACAACAGAGAAATGGGTATTAACAAAACGAATTTTTAGCTTAAAAAATTAACATGTCAAGTACTTTTTTACAAATCAATCCTACAGATAATTTACTCGTAGCCTTACAGGACCTTAAAAAAGGCGCTATTATCAAGCACGCAGGGAACGAAATTACCTTGCAGGATGATATTGCAGCCAAACATAAATTCACAACTGAGGCGATCCCAAAAGATGGTAACGCCTATATGTATGGTGTGTTGGTTGGCCATGCGAGCCAAGATATCCCGAAAGGTGGATTAATCCATACTTTTAATTTACACCATGCTTCGCAAGATTTCGTGGGTAAACAAAAGGAATATACGTGGTCAAGTCCCGATGTTAGTAAATTCCAAAACAGAACATTTAACGGCTATCATCGTGCAGATGGCCAAGTTGGCACCCAAAACTATTGGTTAGTCATTCCACTTGTTTTTTGTGAAAATAGAAACATTGAATTATTAAAGAATGCATTCATTCAAGGCCTTGGCTTTCAAAAGAATGATTCAGTGACCAACCAGGTTATCACTTTACGCAAACAGTTTGAAGCAGGGGAAAAACTACAATTAGGGGATAGTTCATCTGACGCTTTTATTTCAAAAAGCCCTTTGTTTCCAAATGTAGATGGCATCAAATTTTTGACACATGAAAGTGGTTGTGGTGAGAATAAAGATGATTCCATGAATCTATGTGCATTATTAGCAGGTTATTGTGTAAATCCGAACGTAGGTGGAATAACGATTTTAAGTTTAGGTTGCCAACATTCTCAAATCGAGGTTTTCAAACAAAAATTATCCGAGAAAGATCCGAATTTCAGTAAACCCATCCATTTCTTTGAGCAACAACAAGACGAAGGAAGTGGCGTGGAAAAAATCTTAAATGAGGTTGTCTTAAAAACCTTCGAAGGTTTGATTGAAATCAACAAATTATCCAGAAAGCCGGCACCTTTATCCGCTTTGCGATTAGGCGTTAAATGTGGAGGATCTGATGGATTTTCAGGCATTTCGGCCAATCCAGCCATCGGTCATACGGCTGATTTATTAGTGGGTTTAGGTGGAACGGTCATGATCGCTGAATTCCCAGAACTCTGTGGCGTAGAACAAGAATTACAGAACCGGTCTGTGACTGCAGAGGTTGCCAATAATTTCGGGCTCATGATGCGAGAATATGCCAAACGTGCTGCTGCAGTTGGCGCCGGTTTTGATATGAATCCATCACCAGGAAATATCAAAGATGGTTTAATCACTGATGCGATTAAATCGGCAGGAGCAGCGAAGAAAGCTGGATCTTCACCCATTGTTGATGCATTAGGTTATGGTCAATATGCAACAAAAATAGGCTTAAATTTAGTTTGTACGCCCGGAAATGATGTGTTGGCGACAACTGGTATGGCAGGAGCAGGTGCAACGATTCAACTGTTTACTACGGGTTTAGGAACTCCAACGGGTAATCCGATTAGTCCGATGGTTAAATTATCAACCAACACTCGGCTAGCTGAGAAACTTCCTGAAATCATTGATATCGATTGTGGCCCCATCATTCGAGGAGAAAAATCAGTAGAAGAAATGGGTGAAGAAGTTTTGGAATACATTATCCAATTAGCTTCAGGAGAAATCACAACCAAAGCAATGGATTTAGGACAGGACGATTTTATGTTCTGGAGAAGAGGGGTATCGCTATAGACGTTAGACATTAGACTTTAGTCATTAGAAGTTGGATTTAATAAAATGTAGAGACGCGATACTTCGCGTCTATTAATTAAAAAAAGAATGATATTCTCATTAAAAGGAAAAAAAGTAGTGGTAACGGGTGGCTGCTCCGGAATAGGGGAGTCTATAGCTACCTTGTTCCAACAACAAGGCGCTGAGGTACATGTCATAGACTTATCTTTACCAAAGGACCCTAAGCCTAAAATCAATTACCACCAAGCGGATATCACCAATTTCGAAGTGGTGGAACAAATTGCTACACGTATTTCACCGATTGATATTTTGGTCAACAATGCAGGAATTCCCCAAATTGGAAATCTAGAAAAAACCAGTCCTGCTGATTTTCAAAAAATTTTTGACGTAAACGTTAAAGGAGCCTATCATTGTATGTTGGCCTTCATTCCCTTCATGGTCACAAAGCAATCAGGTGTGATTCTAAACATGGCTTCCGTAGCTGCATCCGTAGGAATTCCGGATCGTTTTGGATATTCGATGACCAAAGGAGCCATCAAATCTATGACTCAATCGGTTGCGAAGGATTACATTGACAAAGGAATTCGATGTAATTGCATCTCTCCAGGTCGCGTACATACACCCTTTGTGGATGGATTTATCGCCAAAAACTATCCTGACAATCAAGCAGAAATGTTTGAAAAATTATCCAAAACGCAACCCTTAGGCCGTATGGCACAGCCTTCTGAAATTGCTAATTTAGCCTTATATTTATGTTCGGATGAGGCATCCTTTATTACAGGTTGCGATTATCCTATTGACGGTGGATTCATTTACTTAAACAACTAAACCTATGAAATCGAAAATTTTAAGCATTATGTTATTGCTTAGCTTAAGCCTAAGTTCATTCAAAACAGCAGAAAACCCAATACGTATCGTATTTTTTGGCGATTCCATCACACAAGCTGGTGTAGGTAAAACTGGATATATCACCAAGATGGCTGAAATGATAGGCACATTAGGCTTAGCTAGTAAATATGAATTAATCGGTGCCGGCATTGGTGGAAATAAAATCTATGATTTATACCTACGTCATGAGGAAGATGTAATCGCTAAGAAACCTAATATCGTGATTATTTATGTGGGTATTAACGATGTTTGGCATAAAACGACTTCGAGAACGGGAACAGATGCCGACAAGTTTGAACGTTTCTATAACGCTTTAATTAAAAGGCTACAAAAAGCTAATATTCAAGTAGTTATCTGCACACCAACGGTCATCGGAGAGAAGTATGATGCTACCAATGAGAACGACGGGGACCTGAATGCATATTCCAATATCATCCGCAAAATTGCTGCAGATAATCAATGTAAATTGATCGATTTACGCAAGGCATTTATGACTTACGAAGAGAAAAACAATATTGAAAATAAAGCCTCAGGCATTTTAACTACTGATCGCGTTCACTTAACGGAAGCAGGAAATCAATTCTTAGCTGAAACGATGTGGGAAACCATTAAATCTTTATAATCCATGCAATTAGTTAGAATAGGTGCTTTTGAACAAGAAAAACCAGCTGTATTAATCGATGGCCGCTATTTGGATGTTTCGGAACACATCAGTGATTATAATGAAGCATTTTTTGCTGCAGATGGTTTGGGAAAATTGGCACATATCCTTGCAACCAAGGATTTACCTGAAATAAAAAACCCAACACGTATTGGTTCATGTGTTGCTCGTCCTTCCAAAATCATTTGCGTAGGACTTAATTACGCTGATCATGCCCGTGAAACAGGGGCTGAGATCCCTCAAGAACCCATCCTTTTCTTCAAAAGTACAACGGCTCTTTGTGGGCCAAATGATCAGGTCATCATACCCAAAGGTTCAGAAAAAACAGATTGGGAAGTGGAATTAGCCATTGTCATTGGTAAAAAAGCACAATATGTTTCGGAGGCAGACGCATATGATTATGTTGCAGGATATTGCTTACACAATGATTATTCAGAACGCGAATACCAATTAGAACGTGGGGGTAACTGGTCCAAAGGCAAAGGTTGTGACACGTTCGCACCACTAGGGCCAATGTTAGTGACTCAAGATGAAATTGCTGACGTACATAATCTATCCATGTGGTTAGATGTCAATGGAAAACGATTCCAAACTTCCAATACAGATCAGTTGATTTTTAACGTTCCTCAGGTCGTATCCTACATTTCACAATTTATGACCTTATTACCAGGGGACGTTATCTCTACTGGCACACCGCATGGGGTGGGCTTAGGTTTTAAACCGCCCATTTACTTACAAGCAGGTGATGTGGTAACCTTAGGAATGGAAGGCTTAGGTGAACAAAAACAAACAGCAATCAGCTATTCAAAATGATTGACGCTCACCAACACTTTTGGAATTACGATGCAGAACGCGATACGTGGATAACAGCCGATATGGCCGTTATTCAAGCTGATTTTTATCCAGATGCCAACTTGTTTAAATCGAAAGGGATAAATTCCTGTGTAGCTGTTCAAGCGTCATCATCCGAAGAAGAAACATTGTTTTTGTTGGCGCTCGCGGAACAATCAAATTTTATCCAAGGCGTTGTAGGCTGGGTCGATCTGCAACAAGCCGATATTGAAGACA
>CALLKB010000109.1 GCA_938008575.1 uncultured Cytophagaceae bacterium
ATTGTTTCATTAATGCCACTCCATCCGGACTAGGCCCCTGCTTTTGAAAATACAATAAGTGAGCAAAGGATTTAAAACCAACCGTTTCAATGTAAACCTTTTGGCCCACATGCGACACATAAAAATCAATGGGCGTTGCCTGTGTATAGCCGGCAATTTTAGGCAAAACTACCGCCATAAAACACATCATCACCATGACACTGCCCAACATCAATCGAATGATGCGTTGGAAACCTAAACTGCTCCCTAGTATAGTCCATAACACTAGCACGATGAATGCTAAACCAATCATCCATTCCCAACCTGACCAATAAACGGGTGCCTGTAAATTTTCTCTAACAAAAGTATCTTGAATATAAATAGATGCCTCTGCGGCATACATCCCGATCAGCGGGACCAAACTTAAAACAATTCCAAAAAGGACACCAACCACTCCTAATGCGATCGAATAAGAACGTTTCCAAGTCCATTTGCCCGATTGAAATTCCGTCAACACTTGCGCTGAAAAATAGGTCAATGGCAACCAGCACATCGAGGAATAATGAATGATTTTGGTCTTTACCAAACTAAAAATCACCAAGACCACCCAAAACAATACTTGCATCCAGCGTGTCAAATCGATCGACTCATCCGTTGATTTTCTTCGTAGCAAGCGTGCTCCTGCCCATATCGAAATAGGCAAACAACCCAACAATAAAACCAATACATGATAATAAACGGGTTGGCCATGACCGGCATCCCCCGTCGTCATCAAGCGAATCTGATAGGCCACAAAATCATCCCAAATTCCCCAACCGAACTTCATGATGATCATGGCATACCAAGACGCAAAAAGCAAAACAGCGATAATTCCCGATAAGCTAGCCCCTAAAAGCAGTCGGCCGACAGGCTTTGACTTCCAAACTTGTTGCCAGATTCCATAAACCAATAATGTTGCACCCCATAATAACAAGGCTACTGGCCCTTTGGTCAACATACCCAAACCAATACTTATCCCGGCAACTAGGGCCCAACGAAGCGAATTGTGTTGCACATAAAATTGCGAATAGGCGTAAATCCCCAAAAAAATAAACAAGTTGAACAGCGGATCAATAATCCCTGAACTTGCATACACATGCGGCGTTATGGCTGCTAAATAAGAAAAGGCCCATAAATGCCCAAAATTATCTGAAACATGTTTCTTGCCGATTCGGAACAAAATCAACAGGGTAGCAATTCCTACAAGGGCGTTCGGGAAACGAGCCGCAAACTCCATGGATGTCCATGCGTTTTCCGTAAAAGTTCCAAAGAGCTGAAAGCTTAATACCTGCAACCACATGAAAATAGGAGGCTTCTCCCAAAAGGGCTGAAAATTGATTTGAACGGATAAAAAATCGCCGGTCACCAACATTTCCCGAGCCGATTCTGCGAAATTAATTTCATCCCAATCAAACAATTGAGAGGATCCTAAAAATGGAATGTAGACCAGACAACCTACTAGCGCCCAGAACAAATAAGGATTACGCTGCAATATTTTCATGATAGATATAGTAGAAAATCGATGAACTACTGATGCCAATGAATGCCCCAAAAGCTACATCGACAGGAAAATGTTGAAATAAATAGACGCGTGAAATCCCGACACCGCAAGCTAAGATAGCCATCGCAAAGCCCGCCCATCGTTTATTGATAAACAAAGCAATCCACATAAAACAAAACCAAGCAGCCGCTGTATGTCCCGAAGGAAAGCTGTTATATTCATTCATTTCTACCCCCGGAACCAAATACCAGGGAATATCAACCGCTTTAAAATAAGCGTATGGCCTCAGGGCAGTAGGAAAAACCAAGTGTTTCAAGCCTTGAACGATTAACGTAGAAATAGCATACGAGAACAAAAAGGGTTTCACCCAGGCACGTTTTTTATAGACGAACAGAATTAATACAAGGATGGGGATTAGCAATTCCCCAGCAAACGTGAGTGCCCGAAACAAATAATCCAATTTGAAAGCATGCCAATTATTAATAATCCGCATTTGATCAAAGCGATCAAAGACAGCCATATATCGCCCAACAACGATTTCAAATAGTATAAATACAATTCCGTAGGCAATCCATGCCCCATTCAAACGTTTCATAATTTCAAAGGTCGGAAGATTTTATGAAAAAGGTAAACGCATCACTTGTTGTTTCCAAAAAATTACCTAATTTTGCATTCCTTTTTTCAAGCAAGGTCAACATGAAAGTATTAGAAGCATTTCAGATACCTATTATAGCCTTAGAGGACAAATCGTATCACTACACATTTAGCGGTGACGATGCGTTTTTTGCTGCATTTGAGCAGGATTGGGTGGAAAAAGGACGATTTGAAGTAAGTGTTGACTTAACGAAGTCGGCATTAATGATACAGGTACAGTTGAAGATTTCGGGCTCTATTGAATTGATTTGTGATCGTTCTTTAGAGGTTTTCGATTACCCATTTGAGGTAAATGAGAAGCTTATTTATAAGTATTCGGATCATTCAGAGGATTTAGGTGACAATCTATTTTTACTAGATAGAAAAGAGCCAAAACTAGATTTGTCGCAGGATATATTCGATTTCATTGCACTTGAAGTGCCGATGAAAAAGTTGCATCCTCGCTTTTTGGCGGAAGAAGATGAAGCATCAACAGATGTTTTTATTTATACGACAGATCGGGCAGATGAAAAACCTGCATCAACAACAGAAGAGGTGATTGATCCACGCTGGGCGGCACTTCAACAATTAAAAGATTTAAAATAAAATTAATTAACAAATACCATGGCACATCCTAAACGAAGACATTCTACAACACGTCGTGATACTCGTAGAGCACATGATTTCGGAACACCAAAGCAATTGGCAGTAGATAGTCAAACAGGCGAAACGCATTTATTTCACCGTGCACACGTGCATGAGGGAAACTTATATTACAAAGGTAAAATGATTGTAGAAGGATATTCTACACGTTAATTTTACTAGGCAGGCCAATATTTACGATTTTTTTGAGCTTCGCTGAAAATATCCCGTTAAAATACTATTTTTTGACTAAAATTAATACTATTTTTGTCCTTAGTTTTAGTATTTAAACACCTATTGAATGAACATAGCAATCGACGTGATGGGCGGGGATTATGCCCCAGAAGCAGTAGTTGATGGGATTCTTTTAGCGATTTCAAACTTAGCACCGGAAGAAACTATTCTTGCCGTTGGCCCAGCCGATACAATCAATACATTACTAGCTGATCGTGGATACACGGGCAGTCAGATTCGTGTTATCAACGCGGAACAAGTAATTGAAATGGGAGAACATCCCACCCGAGCATTATCGCAAAAACCCAATTCCAGCATCGGAGTTGGGTTTGCGCTTTTAAAAGAAGGCAAAGCCGACATTTTCGCATCAGCCGGAAATACAGGCGCCATGATGGTCGGCTCTTTATTCTCAGTCAAAACAATCGAAGGCATTCAACGCCCTGCCATTGCAGGCTTTATTCCACAAACGGATGGTACCCATTCGGTGATGTTGGATATCGGTGCGAATGCGGATTGCAAACCTGAAATGCTTGAGCAATGGGCAGTCCTTGGATCAGTTTATGCGGCGGCAACGCGTGGCATTGAGCGTCCACGTGTAGGTTTGTTGAACATCGGTGAAGAGGAACAAAAGGGATCTATTTTGACCCAAGCAACTTATGCTTTACTCAAAGCAAACGATAAACTGAATTTTGTTGGGAACCTAGAAGGAAAAGATGTTTTCCGTGGAAAAGCAGACGTGATTGTTACGGATGGTTTTACGGGAAATATCGTTTTGAAAATGGGGGAATCCATTTACAACATCATGAAGGAGCAAGGAATGGTCAACGAATTTGTGGACCGGACTAATTACGAAAATTACGGCGGAAGCCCAATCATTGGTATAAATGGAAATGTCATCATTGCACACGGCGCTTCAAGCCCAACTGCCATTATGAACATGATTAAATTATGCCAAAACATAGTAAAATCAGAAGTAGCCAATAAAATTAAGGCTGCCTTTGAAAACAACTAAGAACACAACATGTCAAATAAAACAAGCGCAGCCATAACCGGCGTGGCAGGATATGTCCCGGATTATGTGCTTACGAATGAAGAGTTAGAAAAACTCGTTGATACAAACGATGAGTGGATTACCAGCCGTACAGGAATCAAAGAACGTCGTATTTTAAAAGGCGAAGGCCAAGGAACTTCTGTGATGGGAGCCAAAGCCGTAGAAGATTTATTACGTAAGACGAACACAACACCAGACCAAGTTGACCTATTAATTTGTGCAACGGTTACACCAGATTATCTATTTCCTTCAGCATCTAACATGATTTGCAAGGCGGTAGGAATTCGCGAAACGGCATCTTTTGATTTAGCTGCTGCGTGTTCTGGATTCTTAAATGCCTTGGCAGTTGGCTCAGCTTTCATCGAAGCCGGTCGTTACAAAAAGGTCATCATCGTGGGCGCAGATAAAATGTCGGCGATCGTTGATTATACAGACCGCACAACTTGCATCCTTTTTGGAGACGGTGCTGCAGCAGTGATGTTGGAACCGAATACTGAAGGCCTAGGCGTTCAAGACTTCATCTTGAAATCGGACGGCGAAGGTTGCGAAAGTTTGATGCAAAAAGGTGGCGGTAGCGCCTACCCTCCTACGCATGAAACCGTGGAACAAAAATTGCATTACATCCGTCAAGAAGGACAAGCTGTTTATAAATTTGCAGTAACGCGCATGGCGAATGTTTCGGCAGAAATCATGGAGCGTAATCACTTAGTTGGAGATGATATTCGTTTCCTAGTTCCCCACCAGGCCAACAAGCGCATCATTGATGCCACGGCGAGCCGCATGGGTGTGAGTGAAGATAAGGTGATGTTGAACATCCAAAAATATGGTAATACAACAGCCGCAACGATTCCTTTATGTTTATGGGATTATGAAAACCAATTGAAAAAAGGAGATAAATTGATACTAGCTGCCTTCGGGGGTGGCTTTACTTGGGGATCCGCTTATTTAACTTGGGCGTACGATCCCAAATAATTAACAAAACACAATGGCAACTACAGCAGATATTAAAAATGGCATGGTGATTAAATACAATGACGATTTATATTCGATCATTGAATTCCTTCACGTAAAACCAGGAAAAGGTCCAGCGTTTGTTCGGACAAAATTACGTTCATTAACATCGGGCAAAGTAATTGATAATACCTTCAATTCAGGTGTGACGATTTACCCGGTACGTGTTGAGCGCAGAAAATTCCAATTCATTTACAAGGATGAATTTGGCTTCAACTTCATGGACAACGAATCATTTGAGCAAATCCTTTTAGGCGAGAACCTATGTGTGATGGCAGATTTGATGAAAGAGGGACAAGAAGTAGAGATTTTGATCAACACCGAAGATGATTCGGCATTATCATGCGAGTTGCCTCCATTTGTGGAATTGAAAGTAACTTACACAGAACCCGGCGTTCGTGGCGATACGGCAAACTCCCCTAAAAAACCAGCAACGGTGGAAACAGGTGCAACCATTACGGTACCTATTTTCATTGAACAAGATGAATTAATCAAAGTAGATACAAGAACTTACTCATACGCAGAGCGCGTTAAGTAATTTCTACTACATTTGTCAAAACTTAGTAAACGGTCAACCTTTATTATATAACCGAAATGGATACGAAAGAAATACAACGATTACTCGATTATATCGCAAAATCACCTCTTGCAGAAGTAAGCATCGAAACGGAAGGCTTAAAAGTTTCCGTGAAAAAAAATAGCGCAGCAGCACCTACGGTTACGGTTGCGGCAGCTCCTGCTCCCGTAGCAGCAGCACCAGTTGCAGCAGCACCAGCAGCTCCGGCGGCGGCACCTGCAGCAGCACCGGTTGCAGATAACCTTTACACGGTGAAGTCACCAATGATCGGAACCTTCTACCGTGCTGCGGGTCCAGATAAAGACAACTACGTAGAAGTAGGATCAGAAATCGCACCAGGCAAAACACTTTGCATGATTGAGGCGATGAAATTGTTTAACGAAATCGACTCAGAAGTATCGGGTAAAATCGTTAAAATTTTAGTGGATAATGCAAGCCCAGTGGAGTTTGACCAACCATTATTCTTAGTAGAAAAAGCTTAATTATGAGCCTAGCGCATACCACCTTGGGTTTGAGTATGCGATTAGACAAATCAATTACTATGTTTAAAAAAATACTAATTGCAAACCGTGGAGAAATTGCCTTGCGCATCATCCGTACTTGCAAGGAAATGGGAATAAAAACCGTCGCTGTTTACTCTACGGCTGACCGGGAAAGTTTACACGTGCGCTTTGCGGACGAGGCCGTATGTATCGGACCGCCGCCAAGCCGTGATTCTTATTTGAGCATTCCAGCTTTAATTTCAGCTGCAGAAGTAACTGGCGCGGATGCTATCCACCCAGGTTACGGTTTCCTTTCAGAAAATGCAGAATTTTCACGCATCTGTTCAGAACACAGCATCAAGTTTATTGGCGCATCGGCTGAAATGATCAACCAAATGGGTGACAAAGCTACTGCCAAAGATACCATGAAGAAAGCAGGCGTTCCTGTTATCCCGGGTTCAGACGGTTTGCTAGACACGGTTGAAGAAGCCATTGAATTAGCCAAAACAATTGTATATCCTGTTATCATCAAGGCAACTGCCGGCGGTGGGGGACGTGGTATGCGTATCATCCGCGAGGAATCTGAATTCCGTAAATTATGGGATGATGCCAAAATGGAAGCAGCAGCGGCATTTGGCAACGATGGCATGTACATGGAGAAATATGTAGAAGAGCCTCGTCATATTGAGATTCAAGTCGTAGGAGATAAGTTTGGTAAAGTATGTCACCTTTCTGAGCGTGATTGTTCAATCCAACGTCGTCACCAAAAGTTGTGTGAGGAAACGCCATCACCGGCATTGACCGACGAGCTTCGTAGAAAAATGGGCGAAGCAGCAATTGCTGGCGCAACAGCGATCGGATATGAAGGAGCTGGAACGATTGAGTTTTTGGTAGACAAAAACGGAGACTTCTACTTCATGGAAATGAATACACGTATTCAAGTAGAGCATCCGATTACTGAAGAAGTAACGGATTTCGATTTGATCAAGGAGCAAATAAAAGTAGCAGCTGGAATCGCGATTTCAGGTCAAAACTACTTCCCGAAATTATATGCCTTAGAGTGTCGGATTAACGCGGAAGATCCAGCACATGGATTCCGTCCATCACCGGGTAAAATTACCAACTTACACCTTCCGGGTGGACACGGTGTCAGAATTGACTCGCACGTATATTCGGGATATACAATCCCACCGAATTACGATTCGATGATTGCGAAGGTAATCGTGAGTGGCCAAAGCCGCGAAGAGGTTTTACTTCGTATGAAGCGTGCCCTTCAAGAATTCGTGATTGAAGGGGTAAAAACGACTATACCTTTCCACATTAAGTTGATGGATGACCCTGGTTTTCAATCAGGTAAGTTCACAACGGCCTTCATGGAGACATTTGACATGAGTGGAATTTAGGATAAAAAGTGTGTTTAAAGGAAGGAGGCCAAGGCCTCCTTTTTTATTGCCAAATATTTTCCATTAGGTATTGCATATTAGTTCTTGATTTTCTAAATTTGCACTCCCATTTTTCGATTGAATGCCCGTTTGAAAGATAAAATAGGTCATAATCAAATCCTTAAGACAAATTCCGTGGTCTTGGTGGAAATGATTCAACAGTTAAACATTATTAATAGTGGATACTTTAAGTTACAAAACGATCTCTGCCAATAAAGCTACAGTTCAAAAGGACTGGGTGGTAGTAGACGCAGAAAACCAAATTTTAGGTCGTCTTTGCTCTGAAATCGCGAAAATCATTCGTGGTAAGCACAAGGCTTCATACACACCGCACGTAGATTGTGGAGATCAAGTGATCGTCATCAATGCGGACAAAGTTCGTTTGACAGGTAAGAAAATGACTGACAAGGTTTACATCCGTCACACGGGGTATCCAGGTGGTCAACGTTTTGCTACGCCACGTGAGGTTTTAGCTAAAAACCCAAGAGGTGTTGTCGAAGCAGCCGTAAAAGGTATGTTGCCTAAAAATCGTTTAGGACGTGCTTTATTCAACAACTTATTTGTATATGCAGGATCTGAGCATCCACATGCAGCACAACAACCTAAAGAAATCAAGTTTTAACGGACATTACAATGGCAGAAATAACAAGTAAAATCGGAAGAAGAAAGACAGCTATTGCTCGTATTTCAATGACTCCTGGTAAAGGCCAAATCAAAATTAATGGCCGTACATTGACTGATTACTTCCCATCTGAAATTCTTCAGATTGTTGTAAATCAGCCATTCGCTTTAACGAACACAGTAGGTTCATTTGATGTAACAGCTAACGTAGATGGCG
>CALLKB010000110.1 GCA_938008575.1 uncultured Cytophagaceae bacterium
TCTGTCGTCAGTCCGAAGTCCGGAGGGAAATAGTCCGAAGGATAATGTAGAGGCGCGATACCTCGCGTCTATTTCTTTTTTAGTATAACCCTAGGCTTCAGCCTAGGGAATCGATGCAGAAAAAGCATCTCAAACTTTGGCAATCCCTAAAGGTTTGCCAAAGATGCGCAGTATCAAGTCTCTACAGCCTGGGAACTAGAAGCGAAGTATCGCGTCTCTACACCCAAGCTTATAAATTTCCGTCCGAAGGACGTCCACATCTCTTAACTCTTAATTCTCAACTCTTACCTCTATTCTACTTTCATCACCCCATTCATAATCCGCCAGTGCCCCGGGAAAGTACATAAGAACGGATAATTACCCGGTACGCTCGGAGCTTTGAAGACCACTTTCACCCGACCATCCGATTCAACCAAAGGTGTAAATGCTAATACTTCCGGCATCGAAGGAATGTAGTTTTTCGCTGCGCCGTCAGCGGCTGTAATCATCTTATCTGCTGCCAAACCTATTTTTTCTTGGCTTCCCAAAGCTCCCAACACCCAGTTGTGCTGCATCGCATCCACATTTTCAAAAATCAATTCCACCGTCGCACCTGCTGGAACCTTGAATTCCGACGGGCTATATTTCATCGCTTCCTTGATCGTTTGAATCGTTACCTTAACCACATTGCCTTTGGCACCTGTATTCGGAATTTCAATCTTCCATGCATTCGCTAAACGCTCCCACATCTCCACATCTTGTGGACGAACCACTTTTGCTAATGCCACGAAATAAGCTTTGTTTTCTTCCGAAAGCTCTGCCGCCCGACGGGCATTCCAAGTGCCTGCCGCTCCTTTCAAGGCCACGCCCATCGCGTTGCTTTCCGGATTGCTGATTAAACGCAATTTGTCAATGACCTGATTTCCTGTCCATTCGGTCGCACCGGCACGGAAGATTTTTTCCACCATGTAGCTCGATAAGGTCGAAGTGTTATTCACCGTAATGGCTTGTCGGTACCCGTTATTTCCTCGATTCGATTCCGCGATGCTCGCTTTCGGATCCAAGGAAATTTCCATGGTATAATTGCCCGGATTTTCTGCGGTCCAACCCAAATTTCCCGTCCACGGGCCATTGTTTCCTTTGATTACGGATACCGTTTCACCAGGTGCAATGCCATCCTTGAAGGTATAGGATTCCATGTCGATTCGACTACCCATTCCCTCAATTTTGATGTTCATGGGAACCGGAATTTCCTTCGCTAATGCTTGTGTTCCGCGGTTTTTCACACGAACAACAAAGCTTGCTCCCTCACGTAATTTGAAGTTTCCTCCTTTTACTTGAACCTCTTCAATGACTAAATCAATGCCAGAGGTAGAGCCGTCCACAGATGGGTTTTTCAAGTCTTTGGCTAATTTCTCAGCGACCGTTTGTGCCGATTTAGCTCCTTCCGTTTTGATAATCCCATCGATACGTTTTTGATTCGCCGACATCGCCCAAGCCGTCAATGCATCCGGAATCCAACGGTCCTCGTTTTGTTGGCTTGCAGCCATTTTCTTCATCACAGCAGCATCGATCGCTGGACTGCTCGGCATTTCACTTAATGCCAAAATGCTGTTCAATACCACCAATGAATCACGGTCATTCAATAAACCAAACGCTAGAATTGCTTTCGCTCCAGCCTCCGTGCGAGGCAATACCTGCACCGCTTGTTTACGAACCGCTGCGCTCGGATGACGCAAAGCTTTAGTCGTAACATCGAATGGCAATGCGCCTAATCCTTCCAAGGTACGTAAAGCATGAATAGCTCCCGGCGCCAATCCGATTTCGTCCATGCGAGCGGATGAAACCAAAGCGATCAATGCCGGAACTACATCTTTATTTCCGCGTTCCACCAACAAGCGTTGTGCGGTTAATCGCCAAAATAAGTTGTTATTCGATAGGGCTTGAACACAAGCTTCGGGTGTGCTTAAATCTACTGGCGTATATGCCGGAGCCTTGTTGTAGCCTACTCGGTAAATCCGTCCATGCGTGAAATCTCGCAAATCCGTATCATAAGCATTCCCACCACCATTTTTGAATCCTTGTGGCACAGGATTATGCTGAATGATGTAAGAATACCAGTCGGCAACCCAAACGGCACCATCCGGACCCACTTGTGCAAATACGGGCGATACCCATTCATCCGCTCCAGCGAGCAAATTAAAGGCCTCTTGATCACTAAAATCAGAGCCTTTTGCGACTTGTCGGTTCTGGTGAATCACGTGTCCCGTGGGTTCAGAAACAAAGGCAATTTGATTCCAATAGCTCTTTGGAAAGGCTCTAGCGGTGTAAAAATTATGTCCAGCCGCAGCCGTAAATCCGCCAAAAACGTCCACTTGGCGCACTTTTTGAGTGATTGTCCGCATGTCTTTGTGCGTATCCGTGTTTTTGGAACCGTTCAAGGACATCGGGGCATGCCAGATGTTGCGATGTGGAATAGGCATGTACCAACCGTGTGCGTTGTTTGCCGTAGAACCAAACACATCTCCCGCTTCATTGAAATCAAATCCCCAGGTATTGTTTGACGTTGTCGTCATGTGTTCCATTTTTGATCCATCAGGTTTGAAACGGAAGAATGCTTGTGCAAATTGCAAGGAATCCGCCCCTACTTTTCCTTTGAATCCGGAATAACCGATACATCCCCAAATCCAGTTATCAAATCCATAATGCAAATTCGACGGTCCCGCATGCGTGTCGCCTGTGCCGAAGCCCGTAAATAAAATCTTGCGTTCATCGGCCTTGTCATCACCATTCGTATCCTTCAAGAAAATCATGTGTGGCGCCTGCGAAATAATCATTCCGCCATTCGCAAATACCATGCCGGTTGGGATGCTTAAACCATCTGCCCATTTGGTAAATTTATCAGCCTTTCCATCCTTATTCGTGTCCTCACAAAGCAAGATGTAGTCACTTCCGCCGGTCTCTTTGCGCTCGTTCGGGTAGTCTTTGGTAATCAACACATACAAACGTCCTTTGTGATCCCAAGCCATCGCAATCGGGTGCATGACGTTCGGTTCTGCGGCGAATAATTGCAAGTTGAAGTCTACCGGAACTTGAATGAATTTGGCTGATTCTTCTGGACTTAAGGGCAATTGCTGCAATTGCGGCCCTTCGCGTTTCTCGTAATTCGGTAAATGTGCCTCGCGGTATTTCAAGGTAGGCAAGTTAAGTGCTGCCAAAATCGCCCGCTTTTCAGGGCCAACCGCATGCAAAATGCCTTGCGTAATTAGGTCTTGAAAACCGGTTGTATTCCAAGTTCTTTCATCGTGGCCATAAGCCGTGTAAAAGATATTTCCTTTACCATATGTGCGCGTCCAGGTATAAGGTTCCGTCTTCACGCCGGGTTTATCTTTGGCCTGTTCAGGTCCCAAAATTCGACTTTGCCAAATCTGATTATCGGGTTGCAAATAGGCGTGTAAATAGGTCTCGTCAACGGTCTTAATTTGCACGTTTGTATTGGCCTCATTTTGTACCCGAATGGAATCCATGCCATGACGCCAGAATTGCCCGCCGACCATCTTCACAAATTCCTTCGAATTCCGGAAGTTGAAGGACGCACAGTGAATCGCCACCAAACCGTGACCCGTTGCGACATAGCCCAACAAAGCCTTTTCCTGCGGGGCAGGAATGGAATCGTGATTCGCATAGATGATCAAGGCGTCGAACTTATTCAAGTACTGCGGATTCAAATCTTTCAACGATTCCGTGTAGGTGATGTTCATGCCTTTGACACCGATGGCCGACTGCAATGCCGGCAAGCGATCGAAAGGTTTGTGGTGTCCTTTGTCTCCTAAAAAGAGGAGCTCGAGTCGACGCCCGGTTTGGGCATTCAAGGTGATTTGGGACAATAATAGGCAAGCAATTAGCAATAAACGCATGGCTTAAAATTTAGGTATTTCAATGATTTTACCGCCTTGTAGGGCAGATTCGTGGGCTAAAATTCCCACAGAAGTCCAGTTGGCCGACTGCGGTGCATTCGGGAATGGATCGCGGTCAGCGGCTAATGCCTGAAGGAATTCGTTCACCAAATGTGGATGAGAGCCACCATGGCCGCCCCCTTGGGTGAAGGATAAGTGGGTATTTTCATCTTCGTCGTAAACGCCTTTGGTCGTAAATCGTTGGATTTCTTCGGGTAAATAATGGGCGAAATCTGGTGTAGGAACTTTTGATGGAATCTCGGGTTCCGGTTTTTTGGCGGTATGTACGACCAATTCTTCGCCTTCGATTAATGGCCATTCGACCGACTTTTTGGAACCATATACCTCGAAACTTTCGCGGTATTGGCGGGCGACATCAAACAGCGAACGATAAACCATCGCGCTTAAATCGGAATCCCGGAATTTGATATGCGCAGATTCCACGGCGAATGGGGAATTGTAATGTTGGATCAGCTCCTCGCGGATTGTACCCGAACCAAAACAAGACACATATTCTGCTTCCAAACGCAATAAACCGGCCACCGGGCCTACGCAGTGCGTCGCGTAATGCATGGGAGGTAATCCCGGCCAATAATCCGGCCAGCCGTCCATGTCTTGTTGGTGAGATGCCTTCAGGAACTGAATTTTCCCTAATTCACCTTTTTCATAAAGCTCTTTGATGTACAAAAATTCGCGGGCATAGACCACGGTTTCCATCATCATGTATTTTTTCCCCATGCGCTTGCTGGCTTCCACAATCGCCTTGCATTCTTCCACGGTAGTTGCCATGGGAACGGTACAAGCCACGTGTTTTCCGGCGTTCAAGGCCTTCAAAGATTGCTCCGCGTGTAAGTGAATCGGGGAGTTGATGTGAACGACATCCACATTCGGGTCTTGAATCAATTGCTCAAAATCCGTGTAACGGGTTTCGATGCCGTATGCATCACCAATCGAGTTGAGTTTTTCTTCGTTTCGTTGGCAAATGGCATACATATTTGCCAAAGGGTGTTTCAGATAAATGGGAATGAATTCCGCTCCAAATCCCAGGCCGACGATGGCTACGTTGTATTTTTTCATAGGTTTAGGTTATGCTTGCGATGGCTCGCTTGTTAAATTCCCCAGACTAAAGTCTGGGGTTAATAATCTTTTTATTATAACCCTAGGCTTTAGCCTAGGGATATCAAATGCCGATACGACTCACGAATCAGCTCCCGCTCATTTTCAAACATTTTACGCCAAATATGGGCTGCCGGAAGTTTTATCCCAAAGGATTCCACGACGATCCAACCTTGGTAATTCAATTCATCTAAAGTAAGTAGCAGTCCGGCAATATCTACCTGCCCTTGTCCCAAAATTCCTCGGGTACTTTCGGAAATTTGGATGTGCGGCGATTTATCGGCGATGCGTTTCAGGGCTTCGGAGGTGTTTTTTTCTTCGATGTTTGCGTGAAACGTATCGTACATGATGCGGACATTCGGCTGGTTTATTTTTTCCACCAAAGCATACAATTCATCTGCACAGGATACCAAATAACTTTCGAATCGATTTAAATATTCGAGGCAAATGGTGATGTTTTTAGCTGCGGCGTAATTAGCAGCCTCACGAACGCCCTCCACGGCCCAGTTGATTTCTTGTTCTGTCGCAGGCTTCCCGGTAAATACACCTAATGCCGAGTGGATGGGTCCTGAAATATAAGGAGATCCTAAATACGCTGCGATGTCGATTGTGGCTTTGATGTATGCTAAACCCGCATTTCGAACAGCAGGATCTGGTGAAATCAAATTCTCGCTAGGTCCTGCAATTCCGCAGGCAAAAATCTGCAAACCGAGTCGGTCGGCTTCGTTTTTCCATGCCTCCCAATGCGCTAAATCCGTGTTGAAAATAGGAATTTCAACTCCTTGATAGCCGGTTTCGGCGATAAAGGCTAATTCGGATAATACGTTTTGATCCATCTCCGGCCCGAAAACGAGCAGGTTCATTGCGATGGGGTGTTTCATGTTGAATAGGTTTGCGGAGGCAAGATAAGAAAAAATTAGACTTTGGGCGTTGGTCTTTGGATCTAGGGAGTGTTTTTTGTCTTGTAGAGACGCAATACCTTGCGTCTTTTATTTTTTAGACGCGGTACCTCGCGGCTCTACAGTTTGTGTCATCCATCGTCCAACGTATAATAGACGCGAAGTATCGCGTCTCTACTTTTTCTTCTGCAAAAACGGCTGCACCATCACCGTCAGCACCAGCAATGCCGTACCCCAGTAAAATCCCGCCG
>CALLKB010000111.1 GCA_938008575.1 uncultured Cytophagaceae bacterium
AAACAAAGTCTGCTCCATGTCGCTTAATTTCCAGGGTTCATGAATCAGCGTCGCTGGAACCGCGGCTAATTCCGGCACCCATTTTTTGATGAAAACTCCATCGGGATCATGCGCGTAGGAATTCTTGACTGGGTTATAAATTCGGATGGTATTGATGCCTGTTACTCCTGCTTGCATTTGGATTTGCGGGTAGTGAATCCCGGGTTCATAATCGAGAAATTGGCGTGCTAAAAAATGCGCCAAATCCCGCCAATCCTGCCAGAGATTAAAGACGAAAAAGGATACAACCATCGCGCGCATCCGGAAATTTAAATAACCCGTTGCGACCACGCAGCGCATGCACGCATCGATCAGTGGAACGCCCGTTTGGCCTTCTTGCCAAGCCTGAATTAAACGCTCATCGCGGTCTTTCTCCAGTGCTTGATAAGCCTTATTGACCGGTTCAAATTCCATGCGTGATTCATCCTCGAACTTCTGGATGAAATGCCCCTGCCAGTGCAAGCGGGAAATGAAATTTTGTAGTGCCCGTTTATTCGCAGCGGTTTTGTAATGCTGCATCGTGTAGGTATAGGCCATCCGCATACTGATATTTCCGTAGGCTAAATAGGGGGAGATGCGGCTGCATCCTCGCCGACTGGCCTCCGGTTTGCTGATGGAGGAGCTGTAGGAAGTGTGCCGTGTTTCGATGAAACTTTTCATGTACTTCCATCCCCAGTATTCGCCGCCTTCTTGGAAAATGGGATTTCGCGTTTTAAAAGATATGGGAAGTTCGGGGCCTTTTAATGTGTCATAAAAAGAGGTATCTAAACGCGCTAAATTCCAATTGTCCTCTCGAACAAAAAAGGGCTCTTGTCGCATCGTTTTTTCCCAGCGTTCCTGCCACGTTTTGCGGGATTTCAAGCGGCGAATGACCCCGCCCGTTTGCGTTTCTTTCCAGGTAATGTTGGCCTGCTTACAAAATGCCGCCACCGACTTGTCCCGTTGAAAACTCAAATCATTCCCAATCTCTTCATGAGAGGAAATTTGGCGTATGTCATATTGTTCTGCCAAAGCTTGAAACACAGGCAGCACTTCGTTGTGGAAAATATGCAGGACCCCGTTCCGATCTTCCAAACGCCCTTGCATTTCCATCAATGATTCATGCACAAATCGCCAGTGCCGTAGATCGCTGTCGGGGAATGCAATCATCGAAGGTTCAAAAAAATAGACCAGTAAAACGGGGATGTCCGACTCCAATGCCCGGTACAAAGGTTCATGATCCGTAAAGCGGAGATCACGTTTAAACCAGACAATATGGATGGGAGATTTGGACATACATAGGTAACTGAAAAAAGCCTGTGGTTGTTTTCGGAAAGGGAAATACCTATTTTTGCACCTTCAAATCCCCTAATGTATCAAAATGAAACAATTGTTGGCCATCTGCCTTATCCTCGCCGCTTTTTCGTTAAATGCCCAAACAGGTAGTATTGAAATGAGTACCGGAGGATTCTCTTTTATTCCTGCTTTTACCTCGAAAGAACCGAATATCATTATTAATGCGAGCACGAATCCGAAGAAAAGATTGACGGGTTCTTTGATGTACATGATGCGCATGAAAAGCATGACACCTACGACAGTGGCCTTGTTTACCCGTTACCGATTCATCGACAAGAAGTTTAAGGCGATTGTGGGTATTCATATTCCAGCCTTTCAAATGACGGAAGATTATGAAGTAACGAGTTTCTTTGGTCGGGAATTGACGATGTCTTATCCGGTCAACGAGAAATTGACCGTGGGGTCATTTATCTTGAATGGCAATGCGCGGAATTCGGATTTTAAGGTGACATTGGTGTCAGGAAATACCAATTACCATCACAAGAAATGGAATTTTTTAACACAGGGCTATTATTTGACTGTGGGAGACTTGACGGGTGTAGCGGAGACCGTTTCGTATGATATCAATACGCATTTTCAGGCCAAAGTCTTTGGCAATTATACGCTCACAGATGGGCAGGTGATAGGAACGGTGGGCTTGAAATATAACTTATAGACCTTTTATATGACGGCTCGTTTGAATTAAACCCAATTTCTCAAAAATTGTTAATACTTCTGTTTTAGATAATGGAGGGTGTTTCAATCGCTTAATTTGGTTTTCTAAAGCGAAATTTGCTAGGACCTCTTGCTCTATGAAGAGGTTTAAGATAAAGGAATCTGGATCGATTGCCTCGATGGAAAATTGTCTGAGCTGATCATTTGGAAAGTCTTTTAAATTGGATGTGATGATGTAGCTTGAACCACTTGAAATCGCTGTTGCCAAAACATGGAGGTCATTTAGATCGGGTAGGTTTAAATGACTGATAATTGACTCGTCCAGCTTGATATTAGCATCAGGAAACGAAGCGTTCATGGCTTGAACTGTCAACGCAATTTTGATGGGTGATATATCAGGCCTTTTAATCATCAAGTTCCGACCCCATTCTTTGTTAATTTCATCGGACCAAAATGGTTTGAATAGCCCTACATCTGCCAGGCTGAGTAATAAATCGCGAATCGGAGCTGGGTAAATTACGCAAGCATCAAGTACAGCCTTTAGCATTAGTAGTCCAATGAATCTTCCTGTGCTTGCTTGGCAATAAGTGCTAAATTATCTTCTCTTGATTTTTTTAAATCTCGCTGGTATGCGACCAAATCCTCTTGCAAAACCCTTCGGTGGCTGCCAACTTTATAATGCGGAATTTTACCCTCTTCCATCAAATGAACCATGTGGGGTCTTGACACTTGCAACATATCAGCGGCTTCCTGTGAGCTCAATGCCGAATCTGTAGGAACAATTGAGAAAGCTTTTCCTTCTGCCATCAATTTCAACATTTCCTCAATTAAAGGAATCGCATGTTCGGGTAGTTGGGCACTCGTATTTGTTTCCTTAAAATGGAGCGTAATACGACTTTTTCGTTTTGTTCGATAATTGCCACGCTCATTTCGAATGACTTCAAAAGTGGCTTTGGCTAATTTCTGATCTGCAGGGTTCGGCTTTTCAATGGAGCGCATATCTTTCGTTTATTTCGATTAAAATTAAACAATTAATCAAAATAAACGAAACAACTTCCTGATAATTTTAGTAACTCAATCCATGCCCAAAGGCAAATAATCCATAATTCCGCCCCTCCATATACCCTGG
>CALLKB010000112.1 GCA_938008575.1 uncultured Cytophagaceae bacterium
ACGACGTACGTGACCGTGTTTCACGTTCCATGGCCTTATTGCCCAAAGATGTGGACCCTCCTGTCGTATCCAAAGCAGATGCGGATTCCAATCCGATTTACAATTTAAATATTTACTCGAACACGCGGGATTTGTTAAGTCTCAATGAGATTGCTACACGTAATGTCAAAGAAAAGCTACAAACTATTCCCGGCGTAAGTTCCGTTCAAATGTGGGGCGAAAAGAAATACGCGATGCGCTTGCACATTGACCCAGAACGTTTGGCATCATTCCGTTTGACAGCACCCGATATTGTTAATGCCCTAACAAAACAAAACATTGAACTTCCCTCAGGAAGTATCGAGGGAAATAACACCGAATTAACAGTTCGTACGCAAGGTCGTATGACCTCTGTGGAGGACTTTAACAACTTGATTATCCGCGAGGAAGGCGATCGTTCTGTTAAATTTTCAGACGTAGGAAATGCAGAACTTGCCCCTGAAAACGAGAAGACATTCTTTAAGCGTGATATGGTACCTATGATTTCGATTGCGGTGATTCCCCAACCAGGGTCTAACCAAATCGAAATCGTGGATCAAATTCACCTGAAAATGAAGCAGATTCAGACGACCATTCCAAGTGATGTCATTTTGAAAGAGGGTTTCGATAACACGAAATATGTCCGCAGGTCGATTGAGGAGGTAGAAGAAACGATCTTAACGGCCATCCTATTGGTAACCATTGTCATTTTCCTTTTCTTACGTGATTGGCGATCTACCATCATTCCGTTGACAGCCATTCCGGTTTCTTTGATTGGAGTATTTTTCTTCATGTACTTAGCGGGATTCTCTGTTAACGTATTGACTTTATTGGGGATTGTACTCTCTATCGGCCTCGTAGTGGATGATGCCATCGTGGTATTGGAAAACATTTACACCAAAATCGAGGAAGGATTAAGCCCTTGGGAAGCAGCGCTATCAGGTTCTAAGGAAATTTACTTTGCCGTTATTTCAACAACGGTAACTCTTGCTGCAGTATTCTTACCCGTGATTTTCTTACAGGGTATTACCGGCCAATTATTCCGCGAATTCGGTATCGTAGTC
>CALLKB010000113.1 GCA_938008575.1 uncultured Cytophagaceae bacterium
ATGCATTTTCCAAATAGTGAAATCCTTTTTTGGGAGCATTCACGCGCATGGCAACGAATAGGACGTGTTTTTTGCTAGGCTCTAGTCCTAATGATTTTTTTGCGTCAGCTTTATTCCCGGGTTTGAAAAGTTCGGTATCGATGGCATTTGGGATGCTGTCAATGGGCTGGGTTTTTAAAATGCTACTTTTCTTGGCGCGTTCCTTTAACCAGTCACTGCAGGTGATGATATGCAGATTGGGTTGTTGGAATGCTTGCATTTTTTCTTCCCAAATTTGATGACTCAAGTCGTTTGCTTGGGGATTTTTGATGAATGTCTCGCAGTTCCCACAGGCCTGTTGGAAATTCATACATGATCCACTGTGGTGACAACCGCCTGTGAATGCCCACATGTCGTGCAAGGTCCAATACACCGGTTTCCTCGTGTTCAATAATTGCTTGATATTCTGAATGGACAACATGCCAAAATTCACCCAATGCAGATGAATGATATCTGCTTGTTGGATTAAGGGATGTTGGCTTAAATCCTGCCCAAATCTCCCTGGGTTAAAAAGGAATCTGTCGGCTTTATTTTTTTCAAAGGGCAGGTAAACTAAGCGTTCGAGGATGAATCTTATCCAACTCATCGCTTTTTTCCATTGAGTATTATTCAACTCGATCGATCTGTCGTTTCCCGTTTTTTCTTGAACCAAGAAGTTAACCTGATGTCCCGCTTTTTTAAGCGCCTCTGCCAATCGGCCGCAAGCAATCCCGGCACCACCATTTTGGTTGTGATAGGAGAGGATGACGATGTTGAGCGGCTTGGGCATACTTATGCGAAGAGTTCTTGAATTTTAGCGGCGATGCGTTCGGCAGCTTTTCCATCCCATAATGGAGGAATTTCGCCTTTTTTTACTTCGCCTTTCAAAATGTGCGTTAATGCCTCGTAGGTTTTGTCGGGGTCTAAGTCGGCCAATAGCTGATTCGTTCCCATTGTCACCGTAATCGGTCTTTCGGTGGAATCTCTAAATGTCAAACAAGGCACGCCTAGGTAGGTTGTTTCTTCTTGGATTCCGCCTGAATCTGTCAAGATTGCTTGGGCGTGGCTCATCAATTGGATGAATTCCAAATAGCCCAAAGGCTCCGTTAAGATTAAATTTGGGTTGTTTTCAATGGCATCCAGTAAACCAAATTTCTCCATGTGCGCACGTGTGCGGGGGTGGATAGGGAAAACGACTTTGGTCTGCGTAGTGCTTAATTCGATTAATCGTAAGATGGAGGTTAGGCCCAGTTCTGTGTCGACGTTTGCGGGGCGGTGCATGGTCATAACGATGTAGGACGTTGGACTTTGGTCATTGGACATTAGACCAAGGTCTTTTAGTATCGTGCTGCTTTTTGCTTTTTCTTGGTAGCGAACCAACGAGTCGATCATCACATTGCCTGTGAAGAAAACTTTCTCGTCGGAAACACCTTCGCGTTTCAAGTGATCGATGCCGCTTTGCTCGGTCACGAATAGGTAATTTGCCACGGAATCCGTTAAGATTCGGTTGATTTCTTCGGGCATGTTGCGATCGCCGGAGCGTAAGCCCGCTTCCACGTGCGCTAATGGGATGCCTAATTTAATGGCAACCAAGGTGCAAGCGAGGGTCGAGGTAACATCACCTACGACGATGACTAGATCCGGTTTTTCTTCAAGTAGAATGGGTTCGAAGGCCAACATGATTTTGGCGGTTACTTCGGATTGCGTTCCTCCGCCGATGCCTAAAAAGAAATCGGGTTTCGGTAATTCCAGTTGGGTAAAGAACACGTCGCTCATTTTGGCATCAAAATGCTGTCCGGTATGAACAATTTTAGAAGTCCAATTCGGAAGATTTTGAATGGCACGATGTAGCGGGGCTACTTTCATGAAATTGGGACGGGCGCCTACGACTTGAATTACTTTCATTCGGGAATCTTTGTAAGGATAATAAGGGACAAAGATAGGGAAATGAGTTAAGAACTAAGAGTGAAGAGTTTAGAAGTTTGTATTGATATCCTTAGGCTTTAGCCTGGGAAAAAGTTTATAACCCCAGGCTTTAGCCTAGGGGTCAGCCGAAGGCAGAAAAGCAGGATGGTGGTTAGGCGAAATTTTCTACGTCTCCAGGTTAAAACCTGTAGATCCCCAGGTTAAAACCTGGGGTTATTAATTTATTACCCAAGGCTTTAGCATAGGGGTCAGCCGAAGGCTGAAAAGCGAGATGGTCGTCTGACTAAAGTCTGACATTCCCCAGGTTAAAACCTGTAGAGCCCCAGGTTAAAACCTATGGTTAGAGACGCATGGAATCGACGCTCCGCTTCTCAAAATTGGCAATCATGAAAAAGGTAAATGGATACGGACTGACGACTAGTGACTAGCGACTGTACGCGATTGCGCAGCAATCGCGTACTTAAACGCCTCCATGTAATTCCCTAAGACCGTATGGATATTGATTTCGTTTTGAATGATTTCTTGGGAACGCTTACCCATGATTGCAATTTGATCCGGATTTGCAAAGAGTTTTTCGATGACCGAAACGAGGCTTTCTACGGAACCTGATTCGAAAAAGTGGCCATTGTAGCCTTCGCGGACTAAACGTTTTTCCGTGCCATCAGCCACCGAACAGATTACTGGTTTGGCAAAACACATGGCTTCATTGATGGATAAACCGCCCATGCCGGCCAATACATAAATGCCTGCCTCGCAAGTGATTTGGCCTAATTCACGCATGTCATAGATTCCTCCGTGAAATTTAATAAAATCGTAGTCTGCCGCTTGAGCTTTTAAGGCCTCCAATTCGGGGCCATCACCTACGATGCTAAGTTCTGTCTGCGGATATTTTGCGTGTAGCGCCACCGCTGCCTCAATCAACACATCCACCTGCTTCCATTTGACAAGCCGACCGATATGCAACAGGCGAAAGGGATTCGATTTGACATCTTTCAACGCTTCGACGTGTTCAAAAATCACATCCGTATCCGGCGAATTTGCCGTCACAAATACCTTCTCCGCAGGTACGCCATAGGAAGCATGCATCGCCACCGCCTCATCCAAATAGTTGATATGCGCATCCACCAAATTGCTAAACAGTCTACGGGTCTCCCGAACAATCATGAATTTGAATCGAGCCAGAATCGATTTATTTTGTTGGTGCGCCTGATTATTTTCCGTCACGCCCCCACCATTCAAATAATAGGAAATCGCCTGATCGTAATGCGGGACCTGGAAAGGAATTTCTTTGGAAACCAAAGCGACATTGTTTCGGCGCAAGAAATTATACCAACCGGGATAAAAGACAAAGGCGGCTTGATAAGGCCAGTTGACCATCAATACATCCGGTTTTTCCTGCAGGATTAATTCCTTCAAACCTTTGAAAAATTTCTTCCCATAATAGGTCGTGTATTCTTCCTGGTAAAAAACCTTGAACTCGATGCCATCTTTGCTCTCGAATACGCCCGCCCCTAAGGTTGCTCCTTTGGCCGATGGAACGACCACACAAACCTCAACGCCCATTTCCTTTTGGAGCTTATTCAATACCAAATTGTAATAATGCGGCAAACCTCCCGCCAATGACATCAACTTCATTTCTTTAATTTATTTTCGATCAATTGGCGGATGTCGGGGGATAAATTAAATGCCCAACAAGCCAAAAAGAACAATACAGCAACCGCCGAGGAACGTATCCCCACATTCAAAAACCAATGATCGCTAAACACTGGAATGGCTAAAACGACATAAGCGATGATCAAACTGCACAGAATAATTCCGAGCGTTTTCATGTCAAAAGGCTGCATGCCCATCTTATTCCAAAGGAAAAAATACTTGATGGCATTGTAGCCGCCCAGCGCGATGAGCGAAGCTAAAGCAGCTCCGTTATACGAATACAGCGGAATGAAAATCAAATTGCCAACCACAATTCCGATGGCCAATATCAAGTAAAAAATCAGGTCGTAGCGGTAGTATTTGGAATTAATTAAAATCTCGGAGTTCAAGCCTGTACCCATGTCGATGACTTTTGAAATGCCCACCAACAAAACCACCCATTTACCAGCCTCATAAGCCTCATGGTTAGGTATGATTTGGTAGATAAAATCCAGATTACACCAGATACCTAGGAATAGAAAACATCCCACTAATAACAGGTTCGCCGATGATTTTTTATAGATATCCGCGATTTGGGCATGATCATTTCGTTTCCAAGCTTGCGCCAAAATAGGCGTACTAATCGCCGCAATCACATTCCGTGGAATGGCTATCATCAAAGCCATGCGGGAATTGATGTCAAAAACGGCTGTCGTTCCCAAACCTCCCGCATAAGCAGGTAGCATGATTTTCTCCACATGTTGGATCAATGTGAAACTAGCACCCGCTAATATCACCCAACCTCCGTATTGCAACATTTCGTTAAATACCGGTTTGCGAAGAAATGAAAAATCGAGGCGCGTGTAAAAACGCTTCAATTGTTTGATGTAAATCAACAAGCCAATGACCGCAAAAACATAGGAAAGTGTAATGCCTAAAACTAATTGGTCTAAATTCAAATAGCCTAAACCAAAGCCCAAAATCAAGGCTGAATTTGACAATCTCAACAATATTTCTCGAATAATGGCTGGGACAACAATCCGTAAATGTACCCGGGCATAAGCTTCCAATATCGCCATGTAAAGAAAACTGCCTGTCAGCGGAATGATGTAATAAAAATAGCGCGGCAATAATGGCGAAGTATCCGCGTAGATGCTGTGGAAAGTTTCACGTAATCCGATATAGCCTAAGGTAAATAGGCTTAAGCCAAACAGCGGAGCAATCAATAAAAAGCTAAAAAATCCATTATGACCATTTTCCGGATCATCGAAATGCGGAAAGAATCGAACGGCTAATTGGGGAATTCCGAGTTGGGTAAAGGACGCAAAAATCAACGGAATACTGACTAAAGCTCCTGCGATTAGCCCTACCTCATCTTGATTTAAAAATTGATTGTAAAGGAAAATGACATTGAACGTCCCGATCGCCGTCCCCAAGTAGGTGACGATGGAGGCTTTAAGACTTTGCCGTATGACGATTCCCATGCATTATTCGAATAAGGGACAAAAATACACTTATTTTAAAATACTTTTGATTTTTTGACTGAGCTTCACCACATCGTATTTTTCAGATACGTGCTGGCGTGCTGCAATCCCCATTTTTTCTGCTTCCAAAGGATTTTGAGCCAAGAAAATACAGGCTTCCGCCATGGCATCAATGTCATGTTCATCGGTCAAAATACCCGTATCTCCCTCGATCACTGCATCCGGAATTCCGGCATGCCGCGTGGAAACTGTCGGCAAACCACAGGCTGCCGCTTCTAAAATAGCTACGGGTGTTCCTTCGGAATCTCCCGCTTTCGTGATGATGGAATGTTGGATGAATACATGCGCCGACTGCAATAATGGCAAGTATTCGTCTTGCGATTTAGCACCTAAAAAGAATACATGTTTTTCTAGCTGGTTTTCAGCTACATAAGCTTTTGCTTCCTCCCACATGGGGCCGTCGCCAACCATGAGTAAGCGAGCGTTAGGGATTTGTTGGAACACCTTTGTAAATGCTTTAAGGCTATGAATCGGTCCCTTTTTCTCCGCAAAACGTGCCACAGAAATGAATGTAAATGCATCAGATTTTGAACCTGCGGGTTTGAATTTTGCTGTATCTACGCCACAAGGAATGAAGTGTAGATTATTCAATGGGCCTGCGATGGCTTCAAGATTTTCCCGCATGGATTGGGCCACCACAATCACCGCTTGTGCACGAGGTAACATGGCCTTGTATGCGGCATGATATTGCGTCAGTGTCTTTTTCTCATTCGCATCAAATCCCAAAAAAACAATCGAATAAGGAATATTCGCAGCGATACATGCCTCGTAGATATTCGCACCTAGTGGGCCGTAATTCGCTAAAAAGGCATCGATTTGGTTCGTGCGCAGGAACTTGATTAAAAAATGCTGATAGATTTTTTTGAAAAAAACTGGAAATAGATTCCGTAAGGTTCCACGAACAATTAAAAGCGATAGCGGGAATGGATATATGGACTTTCCGCTATAGGTTCTACTCGGTAACCAACCCTCGTAAAGCACCTCGATAGGGGCTAATTGCTTAATTTGCTCGTCGATAAAGGTCTCGGAATAAGAATGGAAATTCGATCGGGCAATCAGCAAATTCATAATAGGGCTATATTTTATACGAATTTACCCTATTTTTGCTTCACATTAAAAACGCATGGATAAAATTCTCGTTGTTGGCGGTGCCGGTTTCTTAGGCTTTAATCTCTTGGATTATGTGCAGCAACATGTCCTGGATGGTGCACCTGAAATGGTCGTGTTATCACAGGAGATTCCGGAATCTTCAATTCATTTCCCAGATGTTTTATTTGTGGAAGGGGATTATTCGGATGAGAATACATTAACTCATTTGTTTGAAACGCATCGTTTTACGCATGTTTTTCATTTCGCGAGTTCCATCATTCCGGCGCTTTCTACCCAAAACATCCAACGGGATGTGGAGACCAATTTATTGCCTACCATAGGTTTGATGGAAGTAATGAAAAAGTTTGCTTGCACGAATTTATTGTATTTGTCTTCGGGTGGGGCTGTGTATGGGAACGAATTACCTACGCATAAAAAGGAGTCGCAGGCATGCCAACCGATTAGCTCCTATGGTATAATTAAATTGGCTGTCGAGCATTATATTCGATTGTATGCCAATTTATATCAAATCGATTACTTGATTTTGCGCTTATCGAATCCTTTTGGTTTACATCATCGGTCTACTACACAAGGGGTAATTAATATCGCGATTCGCAAGGCATTGCGTGGGGAAAGTTTAGTTGTGTGGGGCGATGGTTCACAGGCCAAAGATTACCTGTTCGCAGAGGACATCTCGCGGGCCATCATGGATTTGTTTAAGGCTCGAGTATGCAATCAAACCCTGAACGTTGGCTCAGGCAAGACGATGTCGTTGTTGGAAATTATTGCCTTGGTTAAAACCAAAGTTCCGCATTTTCAGGTGGAGTTTATGGAGGCGATGCCGACGGACGTCCAACAAGTTTCCTTGGATATAACAGCTTTGCGCAAACATATTCCGTTTGAATTGACTCCCATCGCAGAAGCCTTTGAAAAAACCTTTGCTTATGAGCAAGCGGTTTTGGCTAGCGAAGATTAAGCAGTCTCTTTTGTTCTTCGATCGAGTTTTTGTACTCGACAAATTCCCCCGCCTTTTTCGCGAAATGCATCGCTCTGGATTTATTCCCTTTTCGGATTTCAAGTCGGGCAATGCCCAACAAGGCTAGGCCATGGATGTCTTTGGTAAATCGCTCCTCCCAGGGATGCGTCAGCCCTTTAGCATAATATGCTTCCGCTGCCGCATAGCGCTTGTTCCCGAATTCCTCCCGAATGCCACGAAACACATGCGCCGCCCCTTTGAAATAGGGTGAATTGATTTTTTCCAATTGGTCTATGTACGGATCTGCCGCCTCGTATTGTCCGGATAGTGTCAATAATTCAGCCCTTTGCAGAATGTACCAATGGTTATTGGGAAATTGTTGAATCAATTGCGTGTTGTAAGGCAATCCCTTGTGTGGTGTTCCTTCGTATTTGTTGAAAATGTAACTGTAATAGAACAAGGACTCATTGCGTACAAAAATCGTTTTTCGAGTTCCCGCTTCTAGCATAGATAATCCGGTTCGTTTATTTCCCTCTTCGAAAAAGATCATCAAAGGTTTGATGATGGGATGGAGTTCCGGGTAAGCAACGCGGTAATAATTGTAAATGCCTGAAGAATACAAAAATTCCGGTTGGCGTTCCGTATTCTTTATCCCAATTTTCATGAAACTATAGGCCTTTCTTGCATAGGAAACCGCCTTCATGAAATTTTGATTGTCGGCCTCATATGCCGCCAAAAATCCCAAGGATGCCGTGCAAAAAAAGGATGCTTCGAAATCGTTGTTGTTGCGGTCGTAAGATTCTTGCGCCAAATTATAGGCTAATTCCAAAAATGCCAAATAGGCCCTGCTCTGTGCCGGATGATCTTTCAAGGGGAAAAATTGCTGCTCATACTGCATGGCCGACAGTAAATAACCCGATGGATGTTTGGGGTGAGCGGCTTTGATCGCATTGAAGTCCTCTGTGGATTCTTTGAAATCATATTGATACATGTGATTTAATCCTTGCGCGATGAGATTGCGTGCTTGTGGGTCCTGTAGGAGCTGAGCTTGACCGACAAAGCTAATGCACGAGAAAAGGCAGAGAATAAAAAAACGCATGCGTAAAAATAAGGAAGCTCTGTGGTTTTTAGGCCTAATTTTTTACTTTTGTTTCTATTTTAATTTCGCCCACGCCTCATGATTTCATACCAACAATTCACCTTATCCAATGGTCTTCAAGTAATTGTGCATGAGGATGCCAGCACGACGCTTGCCGTGATGGATGTTATTTATGATGTGGGTTCACGAGATGAGGATCCCGAACGTACGGGTTTTGCGCATTTATTTGAGCATTTGATGTTTGGGGGTTCGGTGAATATTCCTAATTACGATTCGCCTTTGCAGTCGGTGGGTGGCGAAAACAACGCTTTTACAACTCCAGATTTAACGAATTATTACATCTCCTTGCCTTACCAAAATCTTGAAACGGCGTTTTGGTTGGAGTCCGATCGCATGCTGTCGCTCGCTTTCAATCCACAATCGTTGGAAGTGCAACGCAAAGTGGTGATTGAGGAATTTAAGCAGCGTTATTTGAATCAGCCGTATGGTGATGTTTGGTTGAAATTTCGTCCTTTGATTTACCAACAACATCCTTATCGCTGGGCGACGATC
>CALLKB010000114.1 GCA_938008575.1 uncultured Cytophagaceae bacterium
AAGGAAAGAAATTTTGCTATCGCTAGCGAATGCAACACATGGTGTAGCATCAAGTTTTCGATATCCTTGCGCGAGACCACGTTGATTTTTTCATTCCACTCTTTATACAAGGGTAAAAGTTGATCAAATTGTGCTTCTTGCTGTTCCGTAATTTCCGGAAAGTATTTTTTGATTAATGCTGCGTTCATTTCCATGTAATAACAAAGGTACGAATTTCCCCGGAAGCTTCTTATTTCCTTTTACGCCGAGCTTTCTTCGCCTCAGCTAGTAATTTTTTGGCCTCGATGTGTTGGGCTGATTTCTTTTCTGCCTTATCTAATACCTCTTTGCAATAATCTACGGTCTGGTCATAGTTGTTTTCTTGAAACGAAATACGCGCCAAACCAAGCACAGAGGCCCAGTAATAGCCCGATTCAAAGGAATCCGTTTGCTTGCTGAAATCCATACATTGCTGGAAATATTGCTTGGCTTCCGGCCTGTTTTTATAGACGTACAATTGATAATAGCCCAAAATATAACTCGCATACCGACCGGAAACAGCTTCATATCCCACTTGATGCTGAGCTATTCGATTTAAAATTTCTTTTGATTGCTCCATCGCCTCATCCATCCGGCCTACGATAAAAGCCGCACGGGCATGGTATCGATGGAAGAATGGATTATCGGGATAGTTCTCATGTGTGTATTTCGCTAGGTCATAGGATTTATCGCTCATGTTTTCCATCGCATATATCTGCAAGAGAAAATAGCGCGCCTCCGTACGCGTATAAAATGCCTGGTAGCTAACTTTTTCGAGTTGGGCCACCCCTTGCATTTTGTTTGCTTTGGGGAATAACCAAAGTACAGGTCTTAAAAGCGGAAAATTCTGTTTGATGAAGTGGTAATAGTAATTGTACAAGCCATCGCCAAACATCAACTCCGGACTGAAATCCGCAAAATTACGGGAGTATTCCAGGTATTTTAAGGCGTTTTTCGCGGCCAATGTTGCTCGCGTCCAATTTTTTCTTTCCGCATGTAGTCGGCCTTTAAATCCATAAGCCGCCGCCATAAAGAATGCCGCTTCTGGGTTTTCTGTTTCATCCCAAATCTTCTCCGCTTTATCGATACTACTATCCATGTATTCGATTAAACGATCGTCATAGACTTCATTGCCGGTATTCGGGACAATTTTCCACCATTGCATCAGACCCAAAAGGAAGTCGGGCAGGGGATGGTTCGGGTATTTAACTTTCAGGTAATTGAATTCGCGTTCCGCCTCGGGAAAGTGGAAATTGTACATTTGATTGATGGCCGTGGTGGCTTCAATCTGTACTTCAGAGGTGAGCAGGAGCATGCCTTTGGAGCGCTCTTTTTCAGCATCTTCGGTCAACTTCCACCATTGGCCTTCCGCTTGAAAGGCCAATGGTAGTGTTAACACAAATAAGAATAGTATCCTAAGATGAGATTTCAATTGCATCTCCGTTTTGGTTTAAGAATTTAAATTCTGTAATGCCAAACGAGGAGTCTTCCATGATGGAAATCCAGGTTTTGTATTTAAAAAACCAATTCATTCGAATGGATGGGAATCCCTTCGTGAAATATGCGTGCAAGAATGGATGAACCAATAATGTCAATTTCTTTTCATTTTGCTTCAACACCAAATGCTCCACATGCTGGGCCACAATCTCTGACACCGCGATACTCGCCGTAATCGTTCCTGTACCCCCACAACTTGGACATGTTTCGTGCGTAGAAACGTTCATCTCCGGACGTACACGTTGGCGCGTAATCTGCATCAAGCCAAACTTCGTTAACGGAAGAATGGTGTATTTCGAACGGTCGCCACGCATCTCATCGCGCATGATATCTTGAATCAATTTGCGATTATCCGCCTTCTTCATATCGATGAAGTCGATCACAATGATTCCGCCCATATCACGTAAACGTAATTGGCGTGCAATTTCTTTCGCAGCTTCGCGGTTGACACTTAAAGCTGTTGCTTCTTGATCTTCCTCCGAATTCGATTTATTGCCTGAATTGACATCAATCACGTGCAAAGCCTCTGTATGCTCCACGATCAAATAGCCACCACCGGGTAAAGATACCGAGCGGCCAAAAAGCATTTTTAATTGCTTTTCGATGCCTACTTGTTCGAACAACTTTGTTTTGCCCGTGTGTAGTTTTACGATTTTTTCTTTCTCTGGAGCGACATTATGCACATAGTCTTTCGCTTCGTTATAAAGGTCTTGGCTATCAACAATAACATTGTCGAAATCATTGTTTAATAAATCACGCAACATGGATGTCGCCCGACTCATTTCACCAATGATTCGTTCAGTGGGTTTCGCATCAATTAATTTTTTGATGCCTTCTTCCCATTTCGCGATTGACTCTTTCAAGTCGCGCTCCATTTCTTCCACCGCTTTCCCTTCAGCAACGGTACGTACAATCACCCCATAGTTCTTTGGTTTGATCGATGTCATCAATTTTTGAAGGCGATTGCGTTCTGCTTTTGACGTAATTTTCTTTGAAATATTAACTCCGTTTGAGAACGGAACCAATACTAAAAAGCGTCCAGCAATGGAAATATCGCAAGAAAGGCGAGGGCCCTTCGTTGAGATAGGCTCTTTGACAACTTGCACTAAGGCTAATTGTCCACGAGTCAGTACTTTATCGATTTTGCCTAATTTGTCAATTTCCGACTCCAGTTTGTAGTTCTCCAGTTTAATCGTCTTTCCTTTTTTGGTTAAGACATCACGGGTGAATTTTTGAAGTGTATGTAAATTAGGACCAAGGTCATGGTAATGCAAGAATGCATCTTTTTCATAACCAATATCAATAAATGCGGCGTTTAATCCAGAAACCAATTTTTTAATCGTACCTAAGTAAATATCTCCTACAGAGAATTGTGGTTCCGATTGTTCAATGTGGTATTCTACGATCCTTTTGTCTTGCAAAAGGGCTATTCTATCACCCTTGGGTGTAGAATTAATGATTAATTCATTACTCACAATGTTGACAAGAAGAATGTTTTATTGGGGCCTAAACCCGAATATAAAATATACAGGAAATTAAACGCCAAAAACAGGCTATTTATTGTTAGATAAAATGCCTGTTCTTGGGTTTTGCTAACAATTCCAAAATGAAACTGTAAACCTTATATTATTTCTTCTTATGACGATTCTTACGAAGACGTTTTTTTCTTTTGTGTGTTGAAATCTTGTGACGTTTTCTTTTCTTTCCGCAAGGCATAGCTTTGAGCGTTTATTTATTAATAATTTACCAAGCTGACTTTCAGCTTTCTATTGTTGTGAAGACACGTAAATCGCATCTCTACAGTATTTAATGCTGCATTTCTGCAAGCAATTCGTTTGCGGCTTTTTTCTCTTCAGCATCTTTACTTTCGTTCAGAACGCGCTTCAGAATCTTTTTAGCCTCTTCTTTTTTATCTAACTGGGCCAAACAAAATCCGAGGTTTAAGGCGGCTTTGTAGTTGTTCGGTTCCAGCTTCAATATCTGGGTGAATCGTTCTTGGCCTTTGCCAAACTGATTCGATTTAATGGCTAATATACCTAAATTGAATATCGCCGGCACGAAAGTCGGCTCCTGTTCAATCACTTCCCTCAAAAGACTAATGCCTTTCATCGGTGTAGGTGTATCTACATAAGTCATCGCCATATTCGTTTTAACCATTAGGTTATTCGGATCGAGCGATAACGCTTTTTCAAAGTAATTACGCGCTTTCTCGCCAAGGATTTGACCCTTTTTAGCGTTGATTGCGTAGGTTTGTGCCTCAAAAAACAATTGACCTGCGCGTAAAATATGGGTCAATGACTCATGTTTATTCGCATAATCCGCTGCGTAATATGCAGCACTATCGTATTTGTCAGCGCCAATAAAAGCCGTTGCTAGTTTTTCCAAAGCGGCTACTTGCTGTGCTTCTGTTTTGGCATTTTGCAGATTTACTTTTAAACCGGCAATTTGTTTTTGCTGCTCCGGTGTTAAGGGAGTGGCATGGCTGCTTTCAGACTCCGGTCGCGCAGTTTCTTTTGCTGCAGCATCTCGGTTTGCCCCTCCTGCCACGGAGTTTTCTGTTTTATTACTCACATTTCCTTTAGGTAATTGGAAAATGAGGGCTACTAAGCCAAGGCCAACACATAAAATGATCGCAAGCGTTTTATTCATTTTATTGACCTATAAGCTTATTTCAAATGAATTAAGCTTTAGCAGGGTCAGTGCTTGTTTTAACTTGTTCTATAAACACTTTTGCTGGCTTAAAGCTCGGCACATAGTGCTCATCAATCGTAATTGACGTGTTTTTCGAAATATTACGCGCGATTTTCTTCGCTCTTTTCTTGTTGATAAAACTTCCGAATCCACGAACATAAATATTTTCTTGTTTCGCTAAGTTATCCTTTACTACTTCAAAGAAGTTTTCTAACGTTTCAGATACATCTTTTTTATCTATCCCTGTTTTGCTGGAAATCTCAGCAATTACATCTGCCTTAGTCACGGTAATGAGTCTTTATTTATTCGTTGATTCTATTTCGTTCCCCCTTGCTTTCAAAAGGGACACAAAAGTAAGGTTTTTCTTTAAAAGGGGCAAATGAAAAAGTGATATTTATTTTTTTGCTTTTAGTGGGCCCCTTATCTTTGATACTTTCATGAAGAAAGCTCAACGACACCCATTTGCCGAAACCCTAATTACCTGGTATGCAGATCATGCGCGTGATTTGCCATGGCGAAGAACGAATGACGCCTATGTAATATGGATGTCGGAGATTATCCTCCAACAAACGCGTATCGCACAAGGCTTGCCATACTTTTATAAATTGACTGAGGCTTTTCCGACCGTTTACGATTTAGCCGCGGCTGACGAAACGACCTTATTTCGTTTGTGGCAAGGTTTGGGTTATTATAGTCGGGCCCGGAATTTGCACAAAACAGCCAAATATGTGGTTGATAACCTAGGTGGAAAATTCCCAGATACTTATGCCGAATTAATTCATTTGCCTGGTGTAGGTCCATATACCGCTGCGGCCATTGCCTCTTTTGCTTTTGGAGAAGCAAGTCCAGTGGTTGATGGGAATGTCTATCGCATTCTGGCGCGCTATTTCGGAATAGAAACGGATATTCTACATTCTTCTGCCCGCAAGGAATTTACAGCATTAGCGCAAGAATTAATTCCTTCCTCTGACCCAGCGCGCTTTAATCAGGCGATTATGGAGTTTGGTTCTCTTCAATGCAGTCCTGCGCCGGATTGTGGAAACTGTCCCTTGCGCACGTCTTGTGTGGCTCATCGGGAGAATCGAATTAACCAACTACCAGTTAAATCAAAGGCGAAACCCCAACGCATTCGCCAATTTCAATACTTTATCATCGAACAAGAAGGCAAGGTGTTAGTACATCAGCGTCAAGCAAAAGATATTTGGCAAGGTTTGTGGGAGTTCTTTTGTGTTGAATCTTCTTCGATCGAAGAGGTAATTAATTTGCACCCATTTTTGTCACCGCTCATGGCACATGCTGTCGCATTGCAGGCCCCCGCTATTCATGTATTAAGCCATCAGAAAATCATTTCAGCCGCTTGGTTGATGCAATTACCAGCGGAAATTAGCTTCAAAATCCCGCAAGATTATCAATGGATTTTGTCATCTGAATTTGAGCAATTGGGCAAACCAGTCTTGTTATTAAATCTGATTACTGATAATATTGCATTGAAGGAATTATTGGAAGGCTAGAACATGTACATTTGGCTGTTCAATTACCTAACCTTTAAACAATACTATTATGGCAGGCGTAAACAAAGTGATTTTATTAGGCAATTTAGGCGGAGATCCTGAAGTGCGTGCATTACCCAATGGGGTGAAAGTTGCGAATATCAATATCGCGACTTCCGAATCGTATACTGGCAAAGATGGCCAACGGGTCGAGCAAACCGAATGGCATCGTGTGGAATTATGGGATAATTTGGCAAATATTGCCGAGCAATATTTACGAAAAGGAAATCAAGTTTACATCGAAGGCAAAATTCGTTCGGAAGAGTGGCAAGATAAAACGGGGGCTACGGTACGTGGCTATCGGATTCGGGCAACCAATATGAATTTGATCGGTGGACGGAATGAAAAAGGAGCAGATTCTGCAGAACGTCCAAAACCAGAAGCCGTGAATTTAAGTGCCCCAGCAGCAAATGTGAACCCATTTCCTGCGGTGATGCAGGAGGATGGCGATGATTTACCATTTTAAATTTTCAATAAGAAGAGGGAATATAGGATGACTCTATTCCCTTTTTCTTAAATTTGTGCGTACTGTGCACATTAAATTATGGAGGCTGACCCCTTTCCCATTCATTTACTAAGCTTCATTGACCCCAATCTACCTCTAAGTTCGGTGTTTTTCATCGGGCTCATCTTGATTGCGTTGCTATTTCTTTCCGCGCTTTTGGCAGGTTCTGAAGTTGCATTCTTTTCTTTGAATGCAGAGCAGCGTGCGGCACTACGAGATAGCGATAAGCCTGCAGAAAAGGCTGTGAGCCTTCTTTTAGATAAGCCTCAGCAGCTTTTAGCTACTTTGTTGATTTCGATTAATTTTGTCAACATCATATTTATTACCTTATCCAATTATCTAACGGAAATGATTTTAGGGCCACAATCGGTGGGCACGTTAGTTGTTACCTTGTTTTTATTGTTTGGGGTAACTTTTATCATTACGTTTTTTGGAGAATTGATTCCGAAGGTTTGGGCCCAACAAAACAACATTCGTTTTGCGACGTTCTCCGCAACGTTAATTCAGTTTTTCAACTTGGTTTTCACCCCACTTTCCAAATCGTTGTTGGCCATTTCTAATTTGATCGAAAAACGAATCGAAAAGAAATCCTATACTTTGACGGCGCATGAATTGAACCATGCATTAGAGATTACAACGGACGAAAACACAACAGAGCAGGAAAAGGATATTTTGCGCGGCATTTTGAATTTTGGGAATACATCCGTGAAATCAGTCATGAAGGCTCGCCGTGATATTGTGGCTTTTGATACGGAAATGGATTTCCATGAATTAATGGATAAGATCAATAAAAACGGATATTCGCGTGTTCCTGTTTTTAAAGAAACTATCGATAAAATTGAAGGGATTTTGTACATCAAAGATTTATTGGTCCATGTAGAAGAAGACGAGAAGTTCGATTGGATTTCCTTGTTGCATCAGCCTTTTTTCGTTCCGGAAAACAAGAAAATTGACGATTTACTCTACGATTTTCAGGAAAAACGTGTTCACATGGCGGTTGTGGTCAATGAATATGGGGAAACAGAGGGCCTTGTGACGATGGAAGATATTATTGAGGAAATTGTGGGAGAAATCAACGATGAGTTTGATGATGAAACCGCGGATTACAAGCGCCTTGACGAACAAAATTATTTATTTGAGGCAAAGACATCCTTGAATGATTTTTGTCGGGTATTTGATTTGGATGTTGTTTATTTTGAAAAGGCCAAAGGCGAGAGTGAAACGCTGGGAGGCCTAATGATCGAATTATTTGGCCGTATTCCGAATTCCGGAGAAGAAATGGTTTGGGAAGATTTTGAATTTAAGATTCAATCGGTGGATGCTCGACGTGTCAAAAAAGTGAAAGTGAGCAATAAAAAGAATGAAGTTCCCGTTTTAGAACAAGATGCATAAAAATAGAATATACCTATACTTTTTAGTTGTAGGCTTTAGCTTATCCTCATGTGTTAAACTGATGCCTGAGCCTACGGATCCAACACAAGGCGAGTCATCCTTTGAAAATGCCGTTGATCGTGGCACACTTGATAATCCAAGTATCATGGAAGCTTCTGGAATCGCTGCAAGCAGAAAAAACCCGGGCTATTTTTGGGTTACGAACGATTCGGATGTACAAGGGCCCATGTTATACTTGATTGATTCCTTAGGAAAAGGGAAAAAAGAATATAAACTGAGTGGCGCCGTGCAACGCGATTGGGAAGATTTGGCTGTGGTAAATGAATCAGACGGATCCGCTACGGTTTATGTTGCTGATTTCGGGGATAATTTTCAAGACAATCCTAATTATGCCATTTATTGGTTTAAGGATTTAGCCATAACAACGAATCCCTACACCGTTTTGACGGACATAAATAAATTGACATTTCATTTGCCAGATGGATTTCATGACATGGAGACCTTGTTGATTGACCAAAAATCGAAAGATATTTTTGTCATCAGTAAGCGTGAAAACAGTAAGCGTTTATATAAAATCCCTGCTGCTAAAGTTTTGAATGGTACGACAGTAACTGCTGAATACATTCAAGATTTAACCTTCTCGACTCCATTTTCTAGCGATTTAAAAATCCAACAAGCTTATTATTTAACAGGAGGAAGTGTCTCACCCGATAATACCGAAATTTTGATTCGTAATTACATTGGAATCTATTATTGGAAACGCAAAACGGGTGAAAGTATCCCAGAAGCTTTGCTTCGTCCTGCCAAAGCTGTGCCATATCAAATGGAGCCGCAAGGAGAGGGAGTTGCCTTTTCACTCAATGGTACCGGTTATTATACAATTTCTGAATCCCCTGATTTGACGCCAACTCACTTATATTATTACAAGAAAAAGTGAGAAATCGGAGTCGTATTCAGGTATTCATGATGGGTTTGCTCGTTTGGGCATGCCAGTCTTTTTATATCGGAGATTCAGAACAAACCAAAACGCGTTTTTCAAACACGAAGGATGTAGGTATACTCGCCAACATAGAAATTGATGAAGCTTCCGGCATGGTCGCTTCGCTTCGAAATCCTGGAAATTTTTGGGTAATCAATGATTCGAAGGATTTGAATCGGATGTTTTTAGTGAGCGAGACTGGCCAAGGTAAAGCGGAATATAGCTTACTTGGATTACATAATCGCGATTGGGAAGCGATGGGGCGCTGGCAAAATCGAACTGGACAAACCTATTTATATGTCGCTGACATTGGCGATAATATAGCGCAAAATCCTACTTACCAAGTGCACCGTTTCCTAGAGCCTTCGCTGAAGCTAACCGATCCCTTGCGCCGTGTCATCAAACATACGCAATCGTTGGAATTCACGTTGCCCGACGGTTCTCGTGATATGGAATGCATGCTCATCGATCAGATTAGCGGGGATCTTTATTTTATCTCGAAGCGCGAAGACCGAAAGCGGCTTTATCGTTTGCCAGCAGTAGCATTTGCATCTAAAGGTGTGCAGAAAGCTCAATTTATGTATGAATTGAATTTTTCTGTTCCTACGTCAAATGTAAGTCTATTGAAACAATTGTATTTTATTACCGACGGGAATGTAGCTTCTTCGAATGAAGAAATCATCGTTCGTAACTATTTGGAAATTTACTATTGGAAAAAGCAAAAACACGAAAGCATTGCTGACGCCCTTCGCAGAAAACCACGCATCGTTCCAAGTATCCTCGAACCGCAAGGGGAGGCTCTAGCTTTTGATGGGAAAAATCAAGGCTATGCAACCATTTCGGAAATTGCCAGCCTTTCCAGCCCTGCCCATTTATATTTTACGGCTAAGCGATAATCATCAATTTCGCGAAACTCAATAGCAAAGTCTTTTCACCCACACCTTGCTCAAATAAGATTTGTGCCTTGCGTTCTGCTCCATTCACCTCTAATTTCTGAATCGTCCCAAAGCCAAATTTTTGATGCTCCACGCGCTGGCCTGCGGCTAAACTCATGGGGTCCGACTGCACAAAATTTGCTGAGGGAACGTGTTGGTAATTGGTATTTTGCTTCGGCTTTTGAATCAATTGAGCGGCACTCGCACTCGTAGATTTCTCAACAAATCCCGTTTTTTGAACGGGACGGAAATTAGATGTATCCTTTTTCCCTGGCGTTTTGGCCATTTTCAGGTAGGTGCTATCTAATTCGTCGATAAAGCGACTCGGTTCGCAACTTTTTAAGCGGCCGAATTGGTAGCGGGATTCCGCATAAGAAATCATCAATTTTTTCTCTGCACGGGTAATCGCTACATAGAACAAACGACGCTCTTCCTCCAAGTCCGCTTGACTTTGCAACATCATTTGACTTGGGAATAAATCTTCCTCAAGTCCTACGAGGAACACGTGTTTAAACTCTAAGCCTTTGGCCGAGTGGACCGTCATCAAGGTAACTTTATCCTTGTCGTTTGGATCTTCGGTTGTGTCCGCATTCGTTAATAAGGAAACGGATTGCAAGAAGGTCGCTAAGGATTTATCTTCATTCTCTTCTGAATCCACGAATTGCTTGATCGCATTCAGTAATTCTTGCACGTTTTGATAGCGTGCCAAGCCTTCGACTGTTTTGTCTTCGTAGAGTTCCCGTACGAGACCTGAGGTTTTGGCTACGTGACTTGCGACCTCGTAGGCGTCCTTTTGTTCTACCTCGACCATCAATTTGTAAGACTTGATCAAGTCGGCAAATTGTTCAATCGGTGCTGTTCCACGTACCCCTTGAAATTGATTGATATTCGCAACGATATCCCAAACCGTCGAATTTTGTTCTGCCGCTGTCAAGGAGATTTTGGCAATGGTCGTGTCACCGATTCCACGCTTCGGTAGATTAATGATACGTTTGAATGCCTCTTCGTCTTGTTGGTTTACGACAAAGCGTAAATAGCCCAAGACATCTTTGATTTCTTTACGTTGGTAGAAAGATAGCCCTCCGATGATCCGATACTTGATGTTTAGTCTTCGCAATGATTCCTCAAATGAACGAGATTGTGCATTTGTCCGATATAAAATGGCAAAGTCGG
>CALLKB010000115.1 GCA_938008575.1 uncultured Cytophagaceae bacterium
ACATAAAGGTAAATCTGCTGCACGTGTTTCGCGAATGGCTTTTCCATTATCAATGGTTTCCACAGTTGCGAGGTACTCTAAATTTGCTTCCATGACATCTGCAATTTTCAATAGGATATTGCTTCTTGTCGTAGCAGAAGTTTTAGACCAAGTTTTAAAAGCATCGTGTGCTGCATCCAAAGCCAATTCAATATCTTCAGCTGTTGATCGCGCTGCTTTTGCGATTAATTTTCCGTCAATTGGGGAAATATTATCGAAATACTCACCTTTAACTGGCGGGATAAATTTTCCTCCAATGAAATTGTCATAATGGGACTTAAAAGTCGGTTTGTTTGCTAAATTGCTCATAGTATAATGTTTTAGTTCTACAAATGAACAACACTCTTTTCACGCTATATAGCACATTTAACTCAACCTATAGCACATTTAATTCATTGTCAATCATTTCAAAATCAATGCTTATCTTCGAAACATGGAACAACTTACTACCCATAAGGCGTTGTTTGCGAGCATCGCTGCATTTTCAGGATTTCTTTTTGGCTTCGATACCGTTGTCATTTCAGGTGCCGACAAAACCTTACAAGAGCTTTGGCATACCACTGACTTATTTCATGGTTGGATTGTCATGTCTATGGCTCTGTGGGGCACCGTATTAGGAGCGGTATTTGGTTATCTTCCAACTAATTTTATCGGACGAAAAAAAAGTTTACTGGCCATTGGGGTTTTATTTGCTTTGTCTTCTTGCGGAACCGCATTAGCTGATGGACCCTGGATTTTCTCCATTTCACGTTTTTTAGGTGGTATTGGTATCGGTGTTTCTACGATTGCTGCTCCAAGTTATATTTCAGAAATTGCTCCTACTAAATATCGAGGAAGACTCGTTGGACTATATCAATTCAACATTGTTTTTGGAATCGTGATTGCCTTTCTATCAAACTTTTATTTAAAGGATTGGGGCGTAAATGCATGGCGTTATATGTTAGGGATTCAAATCATCCCCTCAATCTTATTTGCCTTCGGGTGTTTTTTCATTCCCGAAAGTCCACGTTGGATTTCT
>CALLKB010000116.1 GCA_938008575.1 uncultured Cytophagaceae bacterium
TTTTATTGATGTCATCCAAAGCCAAGTATATCGCATTGACTCCTTCATTACGCGCTGAATGTCCTGCAATTCCCTTCACTTCTGCATCCACCACCATTAATCCTTTTTCTGCTATTGCTAATTGGCAATCCGTCGGCTCCCCCACAATCGCCCAAGCAATTTCAGGGAATTCCGATGATTTTAAAACAGATTCAATACCACCGGTACCTGAAATTTCTTCTTCGGCTGTGGCGGCTAACACTAAATTGAAAGGTAAGCTTTGCTCGTAAAAAGCACAAAATGTCGTTATCAGAGCAACTAAGCTAGCTCCCGCATCATTCACTCCTAAGCCAATCATTTTGCCATCTTCGATGGTCGCCGCAAAGGGTTCATAGGTCCAAGAGGCATTCGCCTTCACCGTATCGTGGTGTGAGTTTAGTAAGATGCTCGGTTTATTGGCATCAAAAAGTTTGTTTGTTGCCCAAACATTATTTCCAAGCGTATGAAACGCAATATTTCGAGCAGCCAAAAAATCCTGGATAATGGCAGCGGTTCCTTGCTCTTCCCGACTCAACGACGGGCATGCTACGAGTTGGGCTAGTAGGTTTTGAGCATCCAGAAATTGTTGGTCCGTATACATCTTATGCTTGAATCCTTGTTCCTTTATCAGGCTGTGAAACAAAATCTGCATGGCAGAGCCGAACGGCTTGAACTCCCTTTGAAATTGCCTTTAATGCATTTTCAAGTTTAGGGATCATGCCCGCTGACACGATGCCATCTGCTTTTAATTGAGCAAAATTTGCCTGATTTATCTGTGAAATCACTGAATTGTCATCGTTCGGATCCATCAAAACCCCTTGCTTTTCAAAACAGTATGTTAATGTCGTTTCAAAATATTCACTCAAGGCAATCGCTAATGCTTGTGCCATCGTATCAGCATTGGTGTTAAGGAGTTGGCCTGTGACATCCGCCGTAATCGGCGCGAAAACGGGACTAAATCCCGCAGTAATTAAACCGGCTAAATCCTTTGCCTTGACGTGTTCGATGTCGCCCACAAAGCCATAGTCAAAGGGCTCAGGGTTTCTTTTTTTCGACACAACAAAAGCGCCATCTGGTCCCGTTAATCCAATCGAATTGCATTTCAAAGCTTGCAAGGATGCCACAATTGACTTATTGATCCATCCTGCATAAACCATGGTCACGATGCGTAGGCTTTCGGCATCCGTTACCCGCCGACCGTCAATCATTTGACTTACAATCCCTAAATCAGCTGCCATGGATGTAGCGATTTTTCCACCCCCATGCACAAGTAATTTGGGTCCTTGAATCGCTGCAAAGTTGGCTAAAAAGGAAGCCAAAGCCTCCGGAGCATCGATGATGTTCCCGCCAATTTTGACAATATGTAAGGCTTGCTTCGTCATTAGAATAAGTATGGACTTTCTACCCGCATTTGGGTTAATAATATTTCTTTTAATACCGTTTGTGCCGCCCAAACCCGGTTGCCTGCTTGTTGGATTACAATCGAATGATCCGAATCGAGCACGGCATCATCCACAACTACATTCCGACGAACCGGAAGGCAATGCATGAATTTGGCATTATTCGTCAATTTCATTTTTTCCATGCTCACGGTCCAAGCGGGATCAGAGGAAATAATTTTTCCATAATCCTCATAGGAAGACCAGTTTTTGGCATAGATAAAATCAGCCCCCTCAAAGGCTTCTTTCGGATCGTAGCATATCTTCGCATTTCCTGAAAACTCAGGAGCTAATTCATATCCTTTTGGATGCGCGATGGTGAAATCTACATCTGCTTGGTTCATCCATTCTGCAAATGAATTCGGTACACATTGAGGCAAAGCCTTCACGTGTGGCGCCCAAGTCAAAACTACTTTTGGGCGTTTAACGGTTTTATATTCTGTAATGGTAATTAAGTCGGTTAGGGATTGCAAAGGATGACGCGTAGCTGATTCCAAGCTCACAATGGGTTTTCCGGTAAACTTCATGAATTGCTTCAATACCAATTCCGAATAATCGTATTCCCGGTCTACCAGCCCAGGAAAGCTTCTAACGCCAACAATATCGCAATATTGGCCAATGACCGCTGCTGCTTCTGATACGTGTTCAGCCTTATCTCCATTCATGATGACTCCTTCATTCATTTCCAATTGCCAGGAATCCGCACCCACATTCATGACCATTACATCCATTCCTAAGTTTTGTGCCGCTTTTTGCGTCGATAATCGCGTACGTAAACTGGAATTAAAGAACAACAACCCCATGGTTTTATTCTTTCCCAAATGCTTGTCGGCATAGGGCATCTTTTTCATCAACAAAGCTTCATTGACAAGTTTATCGATGTTGTACGCGTCTTTAACGGAAGTAAAATGCTGCATAAAAGTGGTGGTCCAAAGACCTTAGGATATTGGCAATTTGGTAAAATTACCATTTTTACGAGATAAATGAAATTTATCGATGGCGTTCCCAGGTGAAAACTTCCATCGGGATTTCAAGCTCCAGTGTTTTTTCGCCCGTTTTCTGGAAATTATTTTTCATCAAAACGCGTTGGGATGCGATGTTTTCATTCGGAGTTTCCGCTCTCAAAATTTGCATATCCTTGTCTTCAAACACCCATTTCGATAATGCTTCAACGGCTTCGGAAGCAATGCCCTGTCCTTCGAATTTTTGATCAATAGCGTAGCCAATTTCGGTTGTTCCGTCATTGTCGGGCAATCCAGCTAAGCCAATTCCCCCTACAGAGCAGGACGCATCCTTGAGAATAATTTCCCAATTTGTGTACCAATAATAGTCTAAAGGGAATTTCGCGGTTTGTGGAATCCAAAAGTCGCTTAATGCTTGAAGCATTTCTTGTTCATAAAACAATCCCATTTCCCAGGGGTTATGTTTTATCTCGAGTGATTTCGCAAGTTCTTCTCGCCCAAATTGCTTCCAAATTCGCAATTGATTATGCGTCAGTGGAATTAGGGTTAATCGGGGAGTTTGAACTTGAATCTTCATATTGGGCAACAAATTATCCATTTTGGTCGCAAAATAAAAGACCTTTAGTATTTATAAAGCAATTTTGCATCCGTTAAATACGATTTTAAACAACAAACAATGAAACAAATTATTACGCTATTCGCACTGATGAGCCTTTCGTTTTCAGCTGTGTCACAGATTCCGGGTGGAATGGGTGGTTTCGGTGCGGCGCCTAAGAAAGAAGCAGTCATTCCAGGAACAGCTCAAGCTGCACCTAAAGGTTCTGCTAAAATCATCGGATATATCTTGGACTCTACGGATACAAAGCCCGTTGAGTTTGCCTCAGTTGCGTTAATTAACAAAGCTACAAATCGCCCTGTCGACGGCGCATCTGCTGATCAAGTAGGTAAATTCGTGTTGAATAAAGTTGCTCAAGGCGATTATAAATTGGTGATTTCATTCATCGGTTATGAAAGCAAGACTTTGTTTGTATCAATCAATGCAAAGAATGATGACCATGATTTAGGTGTTATCAAATTGCCTTCGAGTACGAAGATGTTGGCAGAAGTAACTGTTGAAGGCCAACGTGCCATGATTGAGGAGCGCGTGGACCGTACGGTTTACAATGCGGAAAAAGATGCAACCAATAAAGGTGGGGATGCAACGGATGTTTTGAAAAAAGTACCGATGTTATCCGTGGATTTAGATGGTAATCCATCATTGCGTGGATCTTCTAACGTGAAGGTGTTGATCAACAACAAGCCTTCTACGATTATGGCATCCAGCATTGCAGATGCCTTGAAGCAAATTCCAGCAGATATGATTAAGACCGTTGAGGTGATTACATCGCCATCAGCGAAATATGATGCAGAGGGTTCAGCGGGGATCATCAACATTGTTACGAAGAAAAATACTTTACAAGGTTTGACCTTGAATTTTGATACTAGTGCAGGTGTTCGTGGATCTAACTTAGCCTTGAATGGTAACTTCCGTAATAAGAACTGGGGACTTTCCTTGGGAGGCTTTGGTCGGACGGAATACAACGTCAATGGAAAGTTTGAAAGTACACAAATTACATCGAATAACGGTGTGCAAACGACCAATTTGCAGTCGGCAGAAACGCGCCGCGAAGGAATTTTTGGTAATTATCAGTTGGGATTTGATTGGGATATCAACAAATATAACTCGGTTACGTCCAACGTGCGTTTTGGTTTAAGAAACGGTAACAACTGGCAAGATGGTTTGAAGCAAATTCGTAATGGAGCATTAACGAGTTTGCGTAATACAAATTCCTTAGATGAATCTGCGAATGTGGACATCAACGTGGATTACACGAAAACATTTGAAAAAGCTCAGAAAGAATTCTCGGTTCTATCGATGTATAGTCGGAACAATCGTACAAATGATTTCTACAACTTGATTATGAATACGAAATCGACGATGAGTGAAATCATGAGTTCGATTAAAAATGCGAATGATGCTTTCAATGAAGAGGCGACGATTCAAATGGATTATCAAACGCCGATCAACAAGATGTCGATGGTTGAGTTTGGTGCGAAAGCTATCACACGTAATGTGACATCTGATTATAAATCATACACAGCTGGAGCAGATGGTATTTATTCACAAGTGAATTTAGCAACCTTGCCAAGTAACGTATTTGATTATAACCAGAACATTTGGAGTACTTATGGATCATATACTTTAACCACTAAAAACAAGTGGAGCATCAAGGCGGGTGCGCGTTATGAGCATACGGATATCTCGGCAAGTTTCTTGAAAAAAGAAGGTCAAAATACGGTCATTCCTCCTTACGGAGTGTTAGTGCCTAGTTTCAATATGTCGAAGACATTTAAATCAGGAACTTGGAGATTCAGTTACAATCGTCGTATTCAACGTCCAGGTATCGAGAACTTGAATCCAAATGTGAATGCGTCAAATCCGTTGAACATCTCGACAGGTAATCCAAATTTGGCACCTGAATACACGAATAACTTTGAGGTTTCTTACAGCAAGTTTGTGAAGCAAACGTATATTTCAACGGCTATTTTCATGCGTAATACGACGGGTGCAATCAATCGTATTCGCGAGGTGCGAGGGGATACAGTTAAGACGACATCTCAGAACATTGGTAATGAAGATGCTTATGGGATGAACATTAACTTAAATGTGAATGTGTCTAATAAATTGATGCTTGGTGGTGGCGGTGATTTGGCTTATATGGTTTTGGCCAACAACGTTGCGGATCCATTGCTTTCAGCTAAGAACCAAGGCTTACAATCAAACTTCAGAATTTTTGGTAATTATAACTTTGGTAACGGCTGGGGTGCGCAAGTATTCTCTTTCTATCGTGTTAACCAAGTTCAATTGCAAGGTTCACAAGGTGGATTTGGTATGTATAGTTTGAGTTTCAAAAAGGATTTCAAAAACAAAAAAGGAAGTATTGGTTTTGGTGCTGAGAACTTCTTAACGCCAAATGGCTTCGTGATTCGCAACGAAACAAAGACTGCGTCGATCAATCAGATATCTGAAAATACGATGCGCAACATGAACTTTAAAATCAATTTGTCGTATCGAATAGGTAAAATGAGTTTCGGTCCGACGAAGAAAAAGAAATCGGTTAATAACGATGATACCAAAGGTGGTGAAGGCGATGCAGCTCCGGCAGCTCCTCAACAACCAATGGGTATGCCAGGCATGCGCATGGGTGGTGGAGGCGGAGGCTTCGGTGGCCCAAGATAAACTGGGGATTTCTAGTTCAAAATAAAAAAGGAAGCTGTAAAGGCTTCCTTTTTTTATTTATTGCGTTCGATTGTGTAATTGAGTAGATTTCCTAGCGACGTTCTGTATGTAGAATCTGGGAACTGTAAGAGTATCTCACGGGCTTCTTGTGCAAATTCCTGCATTCGTTGTGTTGCATAAGCAATTCCTCCGGTTGATTTAACAAAGTCGATGACTTCCTTCACTTTAACCGGATTGTCTGAATCATTCTTGATGGTTTTAATCATCTGTTTCCGAAGCGATCGCGTTGTGTTTTGAAGCGCATAGATCAATGGTAAGGTCATTTTCTTCTCCTTGATATCAATCCCTAGCGGTTTTCCAATCTCGGCATCGCCATAATCAAACAAGTCATCTTTGATCTGAAAAGCAATACCCACCTTTTCCCCGAATTGATGCGCCATGTCAACATATTTTTCGTCGGCATCAGTCGATTGCACACCCACTGCGCAGCATGCTGCAATTAGCGTGGCTGTTTTCTTACGGATAATATCAAAATAGACATCTTCAGTGATATCTAATTTGCGTGCTTTTTCAATTTGAAGTAATTCCCCTTCGGCCATTTCACGAACGGCAGTGGATACTGAAGTTAATAAATCAAAATCCTTGTGGTCGACAGAAAGCAGAAGTCCTTTGGATAATAGGTAATCGCCTACGAGTACGGCAATTTTATTTTTCCAAACGGCATTGATGGAGAAAAATCCCCGACGGTAATCCGATTCATCTACGACGTCATCATGGACTAAGGTTGCCGTGTGAAGCAATTCGATGAGCGCTGCTCCGCGGTATGTTTTTTCGGTAATTTCGCCTACGCATCCCGCTGTTAGAAAAACGAACATGGGGCGCATTTGCTTGCCCTTGCGTTGGACGATGTAATTCATGATTGTGTCCAGCAGCATGACTTTCGTCTTCATGAACTGCCTGAATTTCCCTTCAAATGCCTTCATGGGTTCCTCGATGGGCGCCTGAATGGATGAAAGCGAAATGGACATAGAAATTAGTTTGAGTGCTTGTTTGGCACGTTTGGAAATTGTGTAAATTTAATCACATTTTGGGATAAATTAGTCCTGAGAATTAAATAATGCGAAATTTATGAGTAACATGTTGGTCTTAGCGGGAGGTTCCGTAAAAGGAGCATTTCAGGCGGGTGTCATCAAAGCATTGGCAGAAAATGGTTTTCAGCCGGATGTTATTTATGGTATTTCTGCGGGCAGTTTAAATGCTGCTTTTTTAGTTAATTCCTTAGGCCAACAGCAATTAGCGGGTCAGGCTATTTCCTTCAAGCAAGCTGCGGATGATTTATGGGATTTTTGGGAAACGCGGATTACACGTCCCGACTGCCTATCGAAGCCCTTGTCGATTTTTGAATTGGGATGGACTGCATTAACGAAAAAATTCAAGGGCTTGGTTTCTACGCAGCCTTTGCGAGACCTTATGTACGAGGTTATTTCGGATCGTAATCTACACGCAAGTCCAGTGGGTTTAAAAATAGGAGCGGTGAATATTATGGAGGGACGTATACATTATGTAGATCCGAGCACCCCAGAATTCATGGAATATTTAATGGCTTCTTCTGCTGTACCTATTTTGATGCCAGTCGTAAAGATTAACGGCGAAGATCGCAGGAGCTACTTGGATGGAGGATTGCGGGATGTTACGCCGATTCGTCGGGCATTAGACGACGGCGGGAAAAACATCATCTGTATTAGTTGTCATCCAGAAGCCATTGAGGGGGGCTATTTCGATTCGGGTGATTTACTTGCCTTGGTTGATCGCGTAATGGACATTGCTGTCAATGAAATTCTTAATGCAGATCTTCGTGAAACCATTTTGATCAATGATTCATTACCTGCGGATGGTTCAGTAGTTCAGGAGGGCCCATATCAAGGCTATCAACGCGTTAAGATTGAGTCAATTCGTCCTGAGCAGCCTATTACGATTGATATTCAGCATTTTACCAAATTGGATATCCGACGCATGTTGGAGGTTGGCTATGAAGTTGGCCGCATAAAAAAAGCCTGATGTTTCCACCAGGCTTTTAGAAGGGTGATTAGACCACCATGATATCTTTTTCTTTTTCGACAAATATCTGATCGATTTTGGAAACGAAACCGTCCGTAATTTTTTGGATTTTATCCTCGGCAGCTTTAATCGCATCTTCCGATACACCATCGCCTTTTAATTTCTTGATGCTGTTATTGCCATCCTGACGCGCATTGCGAATGTTGATTTTCGCCACCTCAATTTCCTGCTTCACACGCTTCACTAAATCGCGACGACGCTCCTTAACATCTTTACCCCTTTCGAAAAGAATTGGCTTTATCCCTTTTTCGATTAACCTTAATGCTGCAAAAATTCCAGCGGGACCAGCTCCTATAATATGTGCGGATTTAGCGTTACCTACAAATTGATCATTGAAATTGTAAAATGCTTGTTGCGTAAACTCTTCGCCAACATAAGCTAAGACCTTCATTCTATATACTGGAACACGAGATCTTGCATCTACCGACCTTTTTAAGATTTGATAGGCATTAAGTTCATTT
>CALLKB010000117.1 GCA_938008575.1 uncultured Cytophagaceae bacterium
GGATGGATGATAAATCAATTGACGGATTCTTAAAATTAGTTTTAACGGCGTTGCCGAAATAAACAATCTAAGCTTTCGCTGCTTGTAATTTGTGAAAGCTAGTATAAGAAACTAACAATAAAATAAAGAATACAATCGCCATAATCGTATTGTTTAATGGATCACCCACTGCAATATGTGCTACGGTTGCAGTGATATACAAGATACCAAATCCAACATAAGCCCATTCTTTAAACCTAGCAGGGACTGCCGGAATGATTAACAATACCAAGCCTATCAACTGACCAATACTTACTTCTAATCCAAGCCAACGTGGTATACCAAGATGTGTTGTGCCTTCGATAGCCATTTTAGAATTCATAAAAATAGCAGAAGATGCGAATAGGCAAATGATACTTGTGGTTATCCAGTAAATTATTTTAGTTGATTTCATAGTCTAGAATTAAAAAAATGGTTTTAAATTACAATGAATTTACAATAAAAAATTAAATATGAAAAAATCAATCCTTTATATTATTTGTATCCTGTTTTCAACGCATACCACTTTAATTGCACAAACTACAAATACAACTGTATCTGCTGCGTCCGAAAAAGAAGTTAAACAAGTGATTCAAAATATGTTTCAGGCCATGCTTCAAGCAGATACTAGTTCATTAAGAACTTGTTTTTCTGATAAAGTTATTTTCCAAACAATTGTCAATAAGCCCGAAGGTGCAATGATCAATACAGTATCTATCAATGATTTTATCCAAAGTATTGGGAAACAAACACCCAATGCATTAGATGAAAGAATTGAATTTGGTGCTATTCAGGTAGACCCTTTAATGGCCACAGTATGGACGCCATATACCTTTTATTTAAAAGGTCAATATTCCCACAAAGGCATCAACAGTTTTCAATTAGTTAAATTTAAAGAAGGATGGAAGATTCAATACCTCATTGATACCAGGTATAAGTAATCTAGAATTTTTCTGAAGCTTTATTGCTTTGAATCTTTTAATTGTTTTTGGAATTGAAGTGGTTGATTGGTTGTGATCCATTCTACGCCTTGTGCTTGCAGGATGGCTAAGTCTGATAATTCATTCACAGTCCAACTACCAATTTTTAAACCTGCATTTTTTGCCATTTTTAAAGCTTCTAAAGTATCTGCTGTTTCACCACTTTGAGAAATAGCAATGATGATGTCGCCTGGTCCAATCACCGGGTTGCGGTAACGGAATTCTGAGGCATATTCCACCTCCACCGGGATGCGGCAAAGGGTCTCAATCATGTATTCGGCGACTAAACCGGCATGCCAACTCGTTCCGCAGGCTACGATCACGATTCTTTTGGCCTGAGAAAAAACAGATAAATGTTGTTCAACACCCGCCAAGGTCAACGTCATGTTTTCGCTATCCAAACGGCCGCGTAAACAATCGGTCAAGGAATCCGGTTGGTCGAAAATTTCCTTCAACATGAAATGGTCATAGCCACCCTTTTCGATTTGGGCTAATTCCATGTCTAATTGCTGGATGTATGGGGTAATCGGCTCATTTCCCAAATTCTTCAAGATGATTTCATCTTGTGAAATAATGGCCAATTCATAGTCATTCACGTAAATTACTTTCTTCGTGTATTCGATAATCGGCGAAGCATCGGATGCCAAAAAGTGTTCGCCATCACCCACACCAATCACCAATGGACTTCCTTTGCGCGCAGCGATCAGTCGGTCCGGGAATCCTTCTTCCATCACAATGATAACATAAGCTCCCACCACGCGCTTTAATGCGATGCGCATCGCCTCTTCCAAGGAATAATTATTGCTTTGTTGGATTTCCTCAATAAAATTCACCAAAACCTCCGTATCCGTCGCACTCTCAAACGTATAGCCCTTTTGAACTAGCTCTTGTTTTAAGGATGCATAGTTTTCAATGATCCCGTTATGGACCAAAGTCAATTTGCCTGAATTTGATTTGTGTGGGTGCGCATTTACATCGGACGGTTCGCCGTGCGTCGCCCAGCGCGTATGCCCTATCCCCACTGACGCCGTCAGGGTGATTTCGTCTGTCCACGATTCCAGCTCAGCAACGCGTCCTTTTTTCTTGAAATTGGTGATGTTTTTGCCGTAAAGTGCAATTCCAGCGCTGTCGTAGCCGCGGTATTCTAAACGCTTAAGACCTTTTAAAATGATGGGATAAGCGGCTTGAGAGCCGATGTAGGCGACGATTCCACACATAGGATGTTTGTTTTAGGGCTTTAATTAGTACAAATATCTCGAAATCTACGTTGAAATGCAAGATGCCGGGGGGTAAACGCTGCCGGGGTCTCTGACCCCGGCAGCGTTACGCAAACAACCACTTTTTCGCCAGTTTCACTACCTAAAACATGATAATTTTCACATTTTTAGGTCATTTTATGCGCTTTTTTGAGCCTTTTCAGCTAATTTTAATCCGCAGGTTGTTAGGGTCCTGACCCTGACAACCTGAACAAAACCCTTTAGATTCATGAAGAAACTTATATTATTCCTATTGGCAGCTCTCAGTCTGCAAACGCTACAAGCACAAGAATTACGCATCGAACCGCTCAACTGGTGGGTGGGCATGAAAAACCCCAAATTACAGCTCCTGATCCACGGAAAGGACTTAAAAGGTGCAGAGGTCATCGCTAAAAAACCGGGTTTAAAGATCGTGAAAGTGCATACGGCCGACAGCCCGAATTACCTCTTCGTGGATTGTGAAATATCGAAAAACGCGCTGGCGGGGTCATATCCGATTGATATCAAAAAAGATAACAAAATACTCCACCACATCGACTACAAACTCGATTCCCGCACACCTAATTCCGCGAATCGTCCGTCGTATTCTACCAAGGATGTTATCTACCTAATCACACCCGATCGTTTTGCGAATGGCGACCCGAGCAACGATGCTGTTCCAACTTACCGCGAACCAAATCCTGCACGTAATGAAATGTACGGTCGGCATGGGGGTGACCTAAAAGGCATCATTGACCGTTTGCCTTATATCCATGACATGGGATTTACGGCGATTTGGAACATGCCGGTTTTGGCAAATGATCAGGCGAAAGAAAGTTACCACGGTTATGCGATCACGGATCATTATTTGATTGATCCGCGTTTTGGGACGAATGCACAATACAAGGAATTAGCGGAGAAGGCAGGCCAAAAGGGCATTAAGCTCGTGATGGATGTCGTGTTGAATCACTGTGGTGATGGCCACTGGTGGATGAAGGATTTTCCGTTCAAGGATTGGATCAATTTTGATGGTAAGTTTGTTTCGACGACGCACCGCAGGGAAACCGTTCAGGATCCCCATGTGTCACAATTCGATGCCAAAATGCAGACAGAAGGTTGGTTCGTTCCTGCGATGCCGGATTTGAATCAAAAGAACCCATTCATGGCGAATTATTTGATTCAAAATACGATTTGGTGGATTGAATATGCGCATTTGGGAGGTATTCGCATAGATACGTATCCCTATTCTGAAAAGCATTTCGAGGCACGCTGGTCGGACGCGGTACTCGCGGAATATCCGAATCTCAACATGGTAGGCGAGGAGTGGTCATCGAATCCGATCATCACTTCGTATTGGCAGAAAGGAAAAATCAACCGTGATGGCTTCAAATCATCTTTGCCGGCTTTGATGGACTTCCCTTTGCAAAACGCCATTTCGGAGGCGATGAATGAGAATGATCAAGATTGGGGCAAGGGCTTGAACAAGATTTATTCGGTGATTTCGAATGATTTGGTCTATGCGAATCCGGATAATTTGGTGGTGTTTGGTGATAACCATGACATGTCACGTTTCTATTCACAGGTCAAACATGACCAAGCTTTATTCCGAATGGGAATGACATATTTGTTGACAACACGGGGCATTCCGCAGATTTTTTACGGAACAGAAATCTTGATGTCGAATCCCAAAAGCAACGAACATGGTGAAATCCGTGGGGATTTTTATGGCGGTTGGCCTGGAGATGCCAAAGATGCGGTAACCCAACGCGGCTTTACGGCAGATGAGAAGAGCACGCAAGATTTCTTTAAGAAATTGTTGAATTGGCGGAAGCATGCTGAAGTCATTCATACTGGGAAATTGACGCATTTTGGCCCAGAAAATGGGGTCTATGTTTATTTCCGTTATTCGGAAAAAGGCAAGGTGATGGTCGTGATGAATAAGAACGCCACGGCTAAGACACTCAGCATGGGAAATTATGCGGAGTTAATTAAGCCCGGTGCCAAATTGACTGATGTGTTGAATGACAAGACGCAAGTATTAGGAGCGAGTTTAGAGGTTCCGGCGAAAACGGCGTTGGTGTTTGAGGTACGATAATTTCTGACCGCTTAATAATTTTTGTTTTTAGAAGCTGATATGCCTGTCTACTTTTGGTGAATTCTTAGTTCTCAAAAATAGACAGGTATGTTACACGCTCGTAAAGCTTTACATGGGGCAATTTTAGCCACATTGCTTATTTTTTCATTATTTATTTCGAGTTGTTCCAATCAAGTAATTTCAGGTAGTGGAGGTTATTCGGATGTTTCGTTAAATCGAAATTCGTCTGAGTATGATATCAAGCGCTTAAAGGAAGTGGAAGTTGTGGGCAATTCATTTTGGGGAATTCCTTATATGAAGAATAAGGAGTCCAAAAATAAGTCGGGCTTCATCTTTCGTTTTAATGGGGTGTCGATGTTTCGGACGCCAGCGATTCTTCCCATATTATCCTTGTTAGGTACGACCGTTTGGATGGGAGTAAATTTAGAACCTGCATTTGGGTATAAAAAAATAACATATCAAGGATATGGAAATCAAACGATTTCGGTCGAAGATAAAAATAGTCCCAATGTTCATTGGGCAATTGCTTCCGTTTTAGCTCTGCCTCTGGCAGGAGCCATCAATAACCAAGCTTTCCCGAACATTGCAGTCTCTAACGCAATGCACGAAATGAACTACCAGCTAGTTCATCAAAATCCAGACATTGATGTGTTTTCTAATCCTAAGTATAATATTACGAACCAACGTGGATTTTGGAAGACAGAAGCAAATGTGAAAGCGAATGTATTGGGATCCCGCATCCGCACCGAACGCGTTGTGGTTCCAAAACCTTAAGTTCAGGTCCCATGCTCAAGCGTCTTCAATATTTTTTAGGAAGCGCATCTTTGATACTAGGATGTGTTTTTGCCGGACAAGCACAGGAAATTTCCAATGTGCAGATTGGTTATGTGCCCGAAATCAAGCGTTTTGAGGTATTCTTCGATCTAGATAGTAAGCAACAAAAGACGTATGATCTGCGTGTGTATGAGATCGGAAGAGCACACGTCTGAACTC
>CALLKB010000118.1 GCA_938008575.1 uncultured Cytophagaceae bacterium
CTAAGAACCAGAATAAGTGTTGGTATAAAATTGGAGAACCTCCCATGTTTGGAAGTGCTTGTCCTTGAATATAGATTTCCGACAAGTAGAAAGATGTTCCAAATGAACGGTCAAAAATCAACAATAAAGCTGCTGATAACAATACCGGGAATGATAACAAACCTAAAACCGCTGTGAAGAAGAATGACCAGATTGTTAAAGGCATCTTCGTGAAAGTCATACCACGAGTACGTAAGTTGATAATTGTACAGATGTAGTTAATACCTCCCATTAAAGATGAAACGATAAATAATGCCATCGAAGTCAACCACAATGTCATACCTAAACCTGAACCTGGCATTGCTTGTGGCAAAGCACTTAATGGAGGATAAATTACCCAACCACCTGACGCAGGCCCTGTTTCAAGGAATAGAGATGAAAACATAACTGCTGATGATAAGAAGAAGAACCAGAAGGATAACATGTTAATGAATCCTGAGGCCATGTCACGCGCACCAATTTGTAATGGAATCAAAAAGTTTGAGAATGTTCCAGACAAACCTGCTGTTAATACAAAGAATACCATGATGGTACCGTGCATCGTTACTAGAGCTAAATAAAACTCTTTATCTAATTTTCCTGACTCATCAATCCATTCGCCTAATAAAGGGCGCAACCATTCCAATTGCATTTCTGGGAAACCCAATTGTAAACGGAAAAGAATGGATAAAGACCCTCCAACAAACGCCCATAAGATACCCATGATAAGGTATTGCTTAGCAATTGTTTTGTGATCTTCTGAGAAGATGTACTTCTGAATAAAATTTGGCTCATGATGCTCGTGTTCGTGATCATGTGCGTGAGCGTGAACTTCTTCAGCGTGTGTTGTAGCAGTTGACATAGGAATATATTTTTCTTTCTACTGTTCTAATTAAAAATTATAATGCTGCAGCTGTTGCAGTGCTATCTGTTGCAATGGGCTCAGCAGGAATATATTTGCTCGCTTTTGCTTTCAAATTTGCAGGTACTTTTTCTAAATAACTTGGATTCGTTGCCAAGAATGGTTTTTGCTCAGCACACCATTTTTTGTAATCTGCAGGCTCATCCACGAATACCGTAATAGCCATACCGAAGTGACCACGACCACAGATTTCTGTACAGTTTAACTTAAAGTTGAAATCCTTGTTGTTCAACTTCGCACGCATTTCATCTGTAGAAATTGTTGGTGTAAACCAGAATTTCGTAGGCATACCAGGTACCGCATCCATTTTAACACGTTGGTAAGGTAAATATACCGAGTGCAAAACGTCTTGTGCTTTGATCTTCAAAAGAACTGGTTTGCCTTTTGGAATGTGTAATTCAGTTGCTGTAAAGTCGTCAAATGAATTTTTGTCTGTAAAGTCGATACCGATGCTATTTGTCTCATCGATCAACTTGTAGTTTTGATTTCCAAGTTGGTTATCATCATTACCTGCGTAACGTACATACCAACCGAATTGGTGTCCTGTGATTTCAATCACAACAGCATCACTTGGTGCTTGTGATGTGATATCTCTCCAAGTTCTCCAACCTGTGAAAACCAAGATTGCCATGACAACCGCTGGGATTACAGTCCAGATTAACTCCAATTTATGGTTAACTGGGTAGAAGGTAGCTTTTCTATTTTTGTTGTAACGGTATTTGAATGCAAAGAATAACAACAAGGTATTTGTTGCAAAAAATGCGAATGTTACAACGGCCATAGAAACCCAAAACATTTTATCTGTATCGATACCATGTTTAGATGCTGCTTCTGGTAGGAAATCAGGTAAGCTATGTAAGAAAGACCAAACACCTGCAATCGTTCCTAGTAACCAGAATATCAACATGCCATAAGCATTTGTATTATTACTAGAATCAAGCGGAGTAGACTCATCGTCTCCTTGTGCTAGGTTTTTATTTAACTTCATACTCTTTGCAATCACTGAGATTGCCAAGATGAAGAATACTACGGATAAAAGACCAATTAGGTAATTCATATATGTATTTGTTAAAATCGTAATCGCTTAATACTAAATATCGTGATGTAATGCTTCTGGTAAGAATGGGTGATTCTTTGCTACCAAAGACGCTTTCGTTAATTCACCTGAAATCACATAAATGAATGCAGATGCAAATACTGTTACCATCCCGAATTCAACCAATCCATAACCTCCGTGCTTTCCTAAAACACCTGGCATAATCATTTGATAGAAGTCGATATAGTGACCTGCGATGATTAAGAATGCAGCGATTTTCAAGAAAATACGCGTTCTTTTTGCATCACGTGTCATTAGAACTAAGAAGGGTAGCAAGAAGTTTAAGATTACCATCAAAATTTCTGAAGTTTTGTAAATTTTGTTGTGACCTTCCCAACGCTCCAAGAAATAGATCGTTTCTTCAGGTAGGTTTGCATAGTAGATCAATAAGAATTGCTCAAACCAAACATATGACCAGAAGATAGAGAACGCAAACATAAACTTACCTAAGTCATGTAAATGGTTCTCATTTACATAGCCCATCAAGCCTTTGTCTTTTAAGTAAAGAATTGCTAATACGATGACCGCATAAGTCGTAACATGCCATGAAGCGAACATGTACCATCCGAACATGGTTGAGAACCAATGTGTGTCGATTGACATCACCCAATCCCAAGCGAAAATAGAACTTGATGCACCGAAAATTACGATGAATGCTGTACCAATTTTCACCATTTGAGTAAACAAATCACTTCCGCCAACTAAATCTTCTTCCAAAGACTTTTTACGCAACATGTTCCATAAAATGATCCATAATGCTCCAAAGCCTACTAAACGGATTAAGAAAAAGTTCTTGTTTAAGTAACCTGATTTTCCAGCAATGATTTTGTCGTAGTTTTCACTTCCTACTTCTGTTACACCGTGGTGCATCCAGTGGAAGATCACATCTCCTTTGAAGAAGAATACCAAGATCAAAATAGGTAATGAGATGTATAAGAACTTAGGGAAAGCCTCAGGAACACGTTTCATAACTGCAGACCAACCTGATTTAGTTAAGTATTGCAAAGAAACAAAGAACATACCCACAACAGCGATACCTGTGAAGAATACAGCGTTCAACCATACGTTAGCCCAGATACGATTTGTCCAATCGTAATGTTCTTCGGCACCTGCTTGGTGAGAAACGGCTCCACCGGAAAGGTGCTCGCCAGCTGCTTCATGTCCTGCTTTAACTGCATCGTGTCCTGCATTCGCTACTTCGTGTCCGCCAGCTTCGCCTTTTGATAAAAGGTAAATACCGAGCGCTAAAGCAGCTAAACCAGCGATGAAAGCATAAATAATACGTTTTTTGCCTTCAGCACTAAATTCAAAATGCTCTTCTACGTTTGCTGGGGAAAAATGTGAATGTCCCGCCATCTTGATCTCTATTTAATTTAAATTGATTGAATTATTGTTTTTGTAGTTCGTGTACATACAACACGATTTTCCAACGGTTTTCCGAAGAGATTTGTGATCCATGTGGCCACATTCTTCCTTTTCCGTGTGTAATGACGTGGTAAATATGTCCGTCATTCATCGTCTTTAATGCATCACTTGAGTAAACAGGAACCCCTTTGTAAGCTTTTGCTACCAAGCCATCTCCTTTACCTGCCTCACCATGGCAATGTTGGCAAAAACGCTCATATTGAGCCTTTCCTGCTTCGATGTTCTCTGGAGTTGCAGCGATCGGGTTGTACAAAGATTTTTCTGAGTAAGAAATGCTATCGTTTGGAATCGTTTTAGCGATCATTTCTTGTGCTAAGAAAGCTTGCTTTAAACTATCTGAACCAGTGTAACGCTTACGAGAAACGGTACCTTTTACAGGCAAACGCATGTTCATGCCTAATGGATTGATGGTGTTCGTATCACCTTGTGTTTGAGTCATTGGCTCATATCCTACAGAATGATACATGTTTGGAGCAAATTCTGTTCCTGTATCGTTCGGGTCTGAACCGCATGACATTAAGCCTGCAACTACACCAGCTAATAAAACGAATTTAATTCTTGGATTAAACATCTTGTTATGCTTCTTCGTGAACAATTGTTCTTGTTAATTATTTAGTATTTACTTCTATTGCGCCAGAATCTTTCAAGGCTTTCTTGATGTCAGCTGCACTAACTTTGTTTTTGTCAACATTGATTGCCATCACAAATTTGTCATCCGTGATACGCAAATCCAATGGCTCAACCTTGTTGCCAGGGTATAAGTTATTGGAAGCACAAAATGTTGTTACTAAACCAAAGGCTGTAAATAATACAGTTCCTTCAAAAGTTACTGGAATCCAGTTTGGTAACGCAAAGAAATCTTTACCACCGATGATCATTGGCCAATCGAATACCATCGTGTAGCTAATTAAGGCTAGTGCGCAAATCATACCTAATGTACCAAACATAAATGCTGCGATTGGTAATCGTGTACGTGCATGTCCTACTGCTACGTCTAATCCGTGAATTGGGAATGGAGTAAATACGTCCTCGATTTTGATTCCTTGGGCTTTTATCGCTGTTACTGCGTGTAAAACCTCGTCCTCATCGTCATAAACACCCAAAATGTAGTTAGTTGTCGAACTCATATTGTTTTAATTTCGAATTGCTTAATAATTATTCTTCCGTTTTTTTAGCTGCTTTCGCCTTCTTCGCTGGGAAGTTAGATGAAACACCTTTCATTACCGATTTCACCTCTGCCATATTTACCACTGGTAAGAACTTAGCGAATAAGAAGAATAAGGTAAAGAATAAACCAAATGAGAAAATGTAATCTCCAATATCATACATCGTAGGAGAGAACATCGCCCAAGAAGATGGGATATAATCACGGTGTAATGATGTTACGATAATTACAAAACGCTCAAACCACATACCTACGTTAACAACGATTGATAAGAAGAATGAAACCATCAAGTTTGTACGGATCGCTTTTGACCAGAATAACTGTGGAGAGATTACGTTACATGTCATCATCATCCAATATGCCCACCAGTATGGACCCGTTGCACGGTTGATGAATGCATAACTTTCATATTCTACACCTGAATACCAAGCGATGAAGAATTCAGTTAAGTAGGCAATACCTACGACTGAACCTGTCACCGTTACGACGATGTTCATCATTTCGATGTGCTCAATCGTGATGTAATCTTCTAATTTGAAAACCACACGTGTGATCAACAACAACGTTTGTACCATCGCGAAACCAGAGAAAATCGCTCCCGCAACGAAGTATGGAGGGAAGATTGTCGTGTGCCATCCTGGGATAACAGACGTTGCAAAGTCCATGGATACAATCGTGTGTACAGAAAGTACTAGGGGAGTAGAGATACCTGCCAAAATCAATGACATGTATTCATAACGTGCCCAAGTCTTAGAAGAACCTGTCCAGCCTAAGCTGAATAAACCGTACCAGAATTTACGTCCTGCTGTTGTCGCGCGGTCACGAATTGTTGCCAAATCGGGAACAAGACCCATGTACCAGAACAATAAAGAAACAGATAGGTATGTAGAAATCGCAAATACGTCCCAAACCAATGGCGAGTTAAAGTTAACCCATAATGAACCAAAGGCATTTGGCAAAGGTAAAGCCCAGTGTGCCAACCAAGGACGTCCCATGTGAGCTAGGATAAACGATGCAGCACATAATACCGCAAAGATTGTCATCGCTTCTGCAGAACGGTTAATGGAAGTTCTCCATTTTTGACGGAACAATAATAATACGGCAGAGATCAAAGTACCTGCGTGACCGATACCAACCCACCAAACGAAGTTTGTGATATCCCAAGCCCAACCTACGGTTTTATTTAATCCCCAAACGCCAATACCTT
>CALLKB010000119.1 GCA_938008575.1 uncultured Cytophagaceae bacterium
GGTTTTTCTTTAAAAGGGGCAAATGAAAAAGTGATATTTATTTTTTTGCTTTTGGCGGGCCCCTTATCTTTGATACTTTCATGAAGAAAGCTCAACGACACCCTTTTGCCGAAACTCTAATTACCTGGTATGCAGATCATGCGCGTGATTTGCCTTGGCGAAGAACGAATGACCCCTATGTAATATGGATGTCGGAGATTATCCTCCAACAAACGCGCATCGCACAAGGCTTGCCTTACTTTTATAAATTAACCGAGGCTTTCCCTAGCGTTTACGATTTAGCCGCAGCTGACGAAACGACTTTATTTCGTTTGTGGCAAGGTTTAGGCTATTACAGTCGGGCCCGAAATTTGCACAAAACAGCCAAATATGTGGTTGATATGCTAGGTGGAAAATTTCCGGATTCCTATACTGAATTAATTAAGTTGCCTGGTGTAGGTCCTTATACCGCTGCGGCCATTGCCTCCTTTGCTTTTGGTGAAGCCAGTCCGGTGGTTGACGGAAACGTTTATCGCATTTTGGCGCGCTATTTTGGAATCGAAACGGATATTCTACATTCTTCAGCCCGCAAGGAATTTACAGCATTAGCGCAAGAATTAATTCCTTCGTCAGACCCAGCGCGCTTTAATCAAGCGATTATGGAGTTTGGTTCGCTTCAGTGCAGTCCTGCACCGGATTGTGGAAGTTGTCCCTTGCGCACATCTTGTGTGGCACATCGGGAGAATCGAATTAACCAATTACCTGTTAAATCAAAGTCGAAGCCCCAACGCATTCGCCAATTTCAATACTTTATCATCGAACAAGATGGGAAGGTTTTAGTACATCAGCGTCAAGCAAAGGATATTTGGCAAGGTTTATGGGAGTTCTTTTGTGTCGAATCTTCTTCGATCGAAGAAGCAATTAATTCGCACCCATTTTTGTCACCGCTTATGGCACACGCCGTGGCATTGCAGGCCCCTGCAATCCATGTATTAAGCCATCAGAAAATTATTTCTGCCGCTTGGTTGCTACAATTGCCTGCCGAATTTAGCTTCAAAATACCGCAAGATTATCAATGGATTTTGTCATCCGAATTTGAGCAATTGGGCAAACCCGTCTTGTTATTAAATCTGATTACTGATAATATTGCATTGAAGGAAATATTGGAAGGCTAGAACATGTACATTTGGCTGTTCAATTACCTAACCTTTAAACA
>CALLKB010000120.1 GCA_938008575.1 uncultured Cytophagaceae bacterium
CTTCGGAATTTGCGGCGTTAAAAGCAGCCCATCCCGATGCGATTGTGGTTTCCTATATCAACTGCTCAGCAGAAATCAAGGCTATGACCGACATCATTTGCACCTCATCCAATGCGGTTCAAATCGTCGAGTCCATTCCAGCGGATCGCGAAATCATCTTTGCACCGGATGCGAATTTGGGTCGTTATGTAGCTCACAAGACCGGTCGGGAATTGATTCTTTGGGAAGGAGCTTGCATGGTGCACATCGATATTTCGTTGGAGAAATTAGCAGCCTTGAAAAAGGAATATCCAGATGCTTTGTTGATCGCCCACCCAGAATGCAAGGAAATCATCTTGAAAGAAGCGGACTACGTCGGCTCGACTACGGCTTTGTTGAAATACGTGGAAACCTCTTCAAACTCTACGTTCATTGTAGCTACCGAGGCAGGCATCATGCACAAAATGAAGCAATCGGTACCGCATAAGCATTTGATTCCGGCACCAGCGAATGAACAAAACACCTGTGCTTGTTCAGAATGTCCTTACATGAAAATGAATACTTTGGAGAAGTTGTACAATGCCTTGTACTACGAATTACCTGAAATCAATTTGGAAGAATCCATCCGCGTGCCGGCGTATAAGGCGCTGAAAAGGATGTTGGAAATTTCTGCTTAGTAGATACGCGATACTTCGCGTCTATAGACTCTTTGGCAAAGCTTTAAGCATCGCCAAAGTTTGAGGCGCCTTGCGCCGATTCCAAATTTTGTAGACGCGATACCTCGCGTCTACTCAAATACACTGTAGAGACGCGATACCTCGCGTCTACAAAAACAAAAAGACGCGAAGTATCGCGTCTCTACACGTCTAGCTCAAACATCGCCTCAATCTCCACCGGGATATTATCCGGCAAGGTCCCCATACCCACGGCAGAGCGAACACCGATGCCGTTTTCTTCACCCCAAACTTTGGCAAATAATTCTGAACAGCCATTAATCACATAGGGATGACGTAAAAAATCATCCGTCGCATTGACCATCCCTAATACCTTTATCACACGCGTCACGCGATTCAAAGAACCTAGCTGTGCCTTTAAGGTGGCTAAAATGGTTAGGCCCACTTGCTGTGCGGCAAGCTTCCCCGCCTCGATGTCCATATCCGCACCGATCCGACCGATGATCAAGGACGCATCTGGCAATACGGGTCCGTGACCGGAAACATAATAAAAATCCCCTACCTGCAAACCTGGTTTATAAACCCCTAAAGGTTTCGGTGCTGGTGGTAAAACTAGGCCTAAGGCCGCAAAACGTTCTTCGGGTGTTTGCATTATTTCTTATGTAATTGAAGGATAATTTCAGAGATTAAGCCGGTCCAACCGGTTTGATGATTCGCTCCCAAGCCCTTTCCGGTATCTCCGTCAAAGTACTCAAAGAACAAATGGGAATCCTCATGTAATTTTTCATGCCCATCGTACATCGGAACATCTCCCTTTTCATTCGGCACAAACATGGCCAACAAACGACGAGAAACGCCTTCCGCTGCATCTTTGATGTTCATCATGTTGCCTGAATTTGTAGGGAATTCCACCTCATAATCCGAACCATAATAATCAGAGAACTTGCTCAAGGAATCCAAAATCAAATAATTCATCGGGAACCAAATCGGGCCACGCCAGTTGGAGTTCCCCCCAAACATACTGCCCGTCGACTCCGCCGGCGTATAATCCACCTGCAGCGTTCCGCCTTCAAAGGCAAATTTGTAAGGGTTTTCCTTGTGATATTTCGATAAGGAACGAATGCCATAATCCGATAAAAATTCCGTCTCATCAAACATCCGCTTCATAATCATCTTCATCCGGTGACCACGCAAGATCGAAAGCAAACGACTCTCCCCTTTGCCCGGCTCATACCAGCGCGAAATCAAACTCGCCAAATCCGGTCGGTTCGTTAATACCCATTCCACACGGCGTTTGAAAGCTGGTAATTTCTCCAACATATCCGAGGTCAACACCTCAACGGCAAATAGTGGAATCAAGCCCACCATCGAGCGAACTTTCAATAATTCGGCAGACCCATCTTCCTTATGCAACATGTCATAATAGAATTGGTCATCCTCATCCCAAAGGTTCAATTTATCACCACCGATCGTCTGCATCGCACCCGCAATGTGCAGGAAGTGCTCGAAAAATTTGGAAGCCATATCTTGATATACCGGATTCTCGATGGCAATCTCA
>CALLKB010000121.1 GCA_938008575.1 uncultured Cytophagaceae bacterium
CTGAAAATCCGTGTGTCCCCGGTTCGAGTCCGGGATCTACCACCACGTTAGAAATAATAAAGCCCTTCTTGCATATGCAGGATGGGCTTTGTTGTTTATCGGAAGTTTAAGAATTATTCCGCCGTTATAAAAAGTGACTGAGCGATTAAGGTAAGTGGTGTTTTTTCTAAAATGTCCCCCAATATAATAAGCGGTTTTATTAAACGATCTGATGTATTCGGTAAAAGGAAATCCTTGATTTCAACTTGTATATTCTTGAATCCAGCGCTTTTGCATTTTTCTTTTATAAAGCCGCGCGTGAAAGCCATTTCGTCGGGTTCTAAGAATGTTTTTTCGCGTAGGTAGGGGATAGAAAAAATTGCTGCAACATAAGGATTATATAAATTAGGTTCAATGAATACGATTTTCCCATTTGGCTTTAATAATTTTTTCAAATTGATTAATGATTCTTCAAGATTATAATAGAGATGGTGTAAGATGCCATTCCCTACGATGTAATCAAATTTTTCATTATTTAGCGATTGATTTATTACCTGCTGGTCATTAAAGTTAGCCTTTACATAAGTTAGGTTGGGTGACGTATATTTTTCAGAGGCCATTTGAAGGAATTTTTCAGATAAGTCGAGCCCCGTACCTTTGCAATTTGTTTTTTCAACAATATAGGCAATCCCTTCTCCTGTTCCACAGCCAATTTCTAAGACAGAAAGATTTGGTTTGCTCACATCCATTTTGGATATCATGTAGTCAAATCTTCTATTCTTACGAATGCGAGATGCTGTGCTATCATTGAAAATTTGATTATATCCTCTTTCGTCTTTAATTGAAGTCATGATTTATGTATTTTGGCTTAACTTGGGTTAAGGAAATATGCTTCCTATTTATTCTTACAAAGATTGAAAAATAAATTTCAAAATATGGATGTTCTAATTTGAACAGTAAAAATTTAGACACTTTGTGCATAGTTTTTTGAAGAATAAAAGTAGGTTATAACAAAGTAGGGCTAGTAATGGAAAATAAACAGCCGTTAAATAAATAGTTGGGTTTTCAACATAGAATTTAAGGGTCATTTGCGTAATTCCACAAGCAGATTAACAGGTAAAATCATTAAGTTTGTAACTTATATTATGACTATTATTCTAGCATGAAGCAATTAGATTTAAGACGCAGGCTGTTGAAATTATATTTTGATGCAAAATGTGGCCATATCGCTTGTTCGCTAAGCTGTTTGGATTTATTGATCGCTTTATTTGGTCAAAAAAAGGAGGATGAGCGTGTTATTCTATCTAAAGGTCACGCGGCTGGAGCACTATATGTGATGTTGAATCATATAGGTGAGATTTCAGACAACATGTTGACAACATTTTACCAAAATGCCACTAAACTCTCCGCCCACCCTTCCGCAAATTCTTTTACGAATATTCCATTTGCGCTAGGTTCATTGGGGCACGGATTCCCAATTGCCTCCGGAATGGCTAAAGCCAAAAAAATTAATCGAGATTCCGACTTTGTTTATGTGTTAATGTCGGATGGAGAGACTAATGAAGGAACAACTTGGGAAGCAGCACATTTCGCTGTTGCTAATCGATTAGATAATTTGATCGTAATCATTGATCGAAACCGATTGCAAGGTTTTGGTGGAACAGACAGTGTTTTAGGGGATACCGCGGCGGTTGAAAAATGGCAAGCCATCGGATTCGATGTACAAGAAGTAGATGGCCATGACTTAAAGGCACTAGAAAAAAGTATTCAGCGATGTAAGCAAGAAAATTTAGGTTCGCCACACGTAATTATTGCGAACACAATTAAAGGGAAAGGCGTTGATTACATGGAAAATAAAATGGAATGGCATTATTTGCCGATGAACGAGGAGCAATATGAAAATGCAATTTTATCACTAGAAAAGGTATATTATGCGTAAAGAATTTGCTGCTAAAATTGGCCAACTTTTTGAATCGGATGATAAACTCGTTTTTTTGACAGGCGATTTAGGTTATAACGCGTTAGAGGAAATTCAAGCGAAGTATTCAGATCGATTTATCAACGCAGGGGTTGCAGAACAAAATATGGTTGGATTAGCTTCAGGCTTAGCCTATGAAGGTCATCCAAGTTTCGTATATAGTATTGCGCCATTTGCAGTTTATCGTACTTTGGAGCAAATTCGGTTGGATGTTTGTATACATAATCACGCTGTTTGCATCGTTGGGAACGGAGGCGGTTATGGATATGGTATCATGGGCGCGACGCATCATGCCAATGAAGACCTTGCTTGTTTAAGTCCACTTCCCAACATGATTTGTTGGGTTCCTGCATTCTCGGAAGATGTAGAATATTGTTTAGATCAAATTGTAACACGGAAAGGTCCGGCCTATTTACGATTGGGTTTGGGTGTTTCTTATCCTCAGCTGATAAAAATTGGGTTAATCAATCAAGTCGTAAAATCAACTAAAAAGCCAAGGTTAACAATAATTACGCAAGGTCCCGTTGTTAAAAATGCCATCAAAGCATTAGCAGGCATTGAGGATGTTGACTTATTTTCTATGTTGACTTTACCAATTTTTGATTTGACGCCAGCACTAAAAAATAGTATTGAATCAACTCAAAATGTATTAGTCATTGAGGAACATACGGAACGTGGAGGGCTTGCAGAACATTTATTAATGCGATTAACACGCGAAAAATTAAGGCTGAATCAATTTGAAGCGTTTAATGCAAAAGGATATCCTTCAAAAACGTATGGCAGTCAAGATTTTCATTGGAAAGAATCTGGGTTGGATGTTGAAAGTATTCAAAATTATCTAGTAAACAATTAACACAAATTACATTGAGTATAGAAAGCGACATATTACAACTGGAAGGCCCTATTTTTGTTTTTGGTGCCAGTGGCTTTATCGGAGCCAATGTAGTTGAGACATTACGTACTTATCGTTCTGATGTTTATGCAATCTCCCACAATCCGAAGTCGGCCTGGAGATTGAAATTAATGCAAGTTGATGATGCACATCTTTTATATTGCGATATTAATTACAGGAGTTCTATTGAAACAATTTTTGAGTTATATCAACCCAAAACTGTTTTTAATTTATCAGCCTATGGCGCTTATTCAAAACAAACGAACCACGCATTAACTTATCAAACCAATTTTATAGGTACATTAAACATATTAGACGCCTGCCAAAATATTCGCGCTTACATTCATGCAGGCAGTAGTTCGGAATATGGGCTAAACTGTACAAATCCCGATGAGGAAAGTGCACTTATTCCAAATTCACATTATGCCGTTTCCAAAATTTCTAGTTCCTATTTAATTAACTATTACGGTAAATTTTTAAAAGTACCCTGCTTGAATTTCCGTCTTTATTCGATTTATGGTCCTTGGGAGGAACCAGATCGTTTAGTGCCTAGGATTGTCGAGCTCGGGAGAAGGGGTGAATATCCCCCTTTAGTTAGCCCTGAAACAACCCGAGATTTTGTTTATGTACTTGATTGTGTACATGCGTTTATAAAGGCGGCCCTAAATGTTAACGCAACAATTGCAGGGAATTCTTATAATATTGGTTCGGGAATTAAAACCACTTTATTGGAGTTGACTGAAATTGCTCAAGAACAGTTTGGAATAGCAGACAAACCCAATTGGGGAAATATGGAAGCCCGAAATTGGGACACAAAAGAATGGGTAGGGAATCATACGCGGGCATTAAAAGATTTCGGTTGGAAACCAAAAATCGCGCTAAGAGAGGGTATTTCAAAATATGCTGATTGGCAAGTGAAAAACCAATATGAGCAAGCCATTTTACCTGCATTTCATGAACCACAAAAATTATTGACGATATCAGCTATCATTGCTTGTTATAAAGATGCTCAAGCAATTCCTGATATGTATAATCGATTAATAAAGACCTACAGCAAGATTGGTTGTAATTACGAAATTATATTTGTTAACGATAATTCGCCAGACAACACCCAACAAGTATTGGAGGAAATTTGTGCCAAAGATGCCAACGTAATTGCTATTAAGCATTCTCGTAATTTTGGTTCTCAGGCTGCATTTTCTAGTGGTATGGAGATTTCAACGGGAGATGCTGTCGTATTGATGGATGGGGATTTACAAGATCCTCCTGAGCTAATCGAAGATTTTGTAGTTCAATGGCGTGCGGGATACGAAGTTGTATTCGGAAGGAGAATTAAGCGCGAGGCTTCAATATTTATGAATTTTGCCTACAAAGCATTTTATAAAGTTTTTAGCCGCATGTCCTACATAGCAATTCCTAAAGATGCAGGAGATTTCTCACTGATTGATCGTAAAGTTGTAGAACATCTGATTGCTTTACCTGAAAAGGAGCAGTTTTTAAGGGGCCTTCGAGCATGGCTAGGATTCAAACAAATTGGTGTTGATTATGTCCGGCCTGAGCGTGCATATGGAGTGACAACAAACAATATTTGGAAAAATATATGGTGGGCTAAAAAAGGGATTTTTTCATTTAGTTATGCTCCATTGGAAATCATGAGCTATGGTGGCATGGGATTGACAATTTTATCCATTTTCGCGATTGGTATTCAAACGTTTATGAAATTCGTTCACCCAGATATTCCGCATGGAATTTCAACCATTATTGTGTTGATTTTGTTTTTTGGAGGAATCCAATTATTGGCGATGTCTATCATCGGGGAATATTTAGCAAAAGTTCTGGACGAGTCTAAAAATAGACCAAAATTTATTCGTGATACTGTTATTTTAAAGGGTAAGAAAATTGAAAAAAATTCGGAATTGAATCGCTTGATTCACTAAAATAATTCCCATGTTTAAAAAGTTTACAGTATCGCTTCCGTATATATGGTTTGGATTCGCCATTCTTTTATTGTTCGGCGTTAGGCTAATTTCCTTTAATTACAATGTCCTCAATCATGATGAGTTAGAATGGCTCTATGGGATACATCGAACGCAAATAGATCCTCGCCCATTTGTTGGCTTTGAAGCGCATACGTCTGGACCGGTATCCGTTTATTTTTTGTCCCTAATCAATCTTTTTGTTTCTGAGCCCCAAACGATTCATTTGCGGTTTTTTTGCTTTTTTTTCTTGCTTGTCCCCACGATGGCGTTATTGTTTTGGGGCAAAAGAAATTATTTAAATTTCGCAGGTCTTGCATTTTTTACGACCTTATTATCCATTAATTTCCAACAATTTGAATGGTACTTCGAGGATTTATTTTGCTATAATACTGAATTCCAAATTCTGTTTTTTACGGCATTGCTATACAATTTATTGGTATTTAACCCGAGTAGAATAACGGTATTGGCCTTCTCACTTATTCTTATTCTATTCCTTTTTGTTAAAATTCAAGTTGTTTTTTTAGTGCTATTTTTTGGCCTAACCATGTTGGTAAAACTGGCTTTAATGCGTGCATACAATCTACTTTTTCTATACGTAGGTTTTGTGCTTTTTTTGCTAGCTACAATTTTTACTTATTTATCGGTAACCAACACGCTATCTGAGGCTATTTATATTTATGTCGAAAAAAATATAATGTATCAGTCGAATATTTCAGGTGAGCAAATTGATTGGTTCCTTGTTGCTAAAAGAATAATTAGTAGCTTTTTTCATCAATTTCGATATAACTCACTTGCTTTAGTTGCTAGCACATTAACACTATTATTTATTTTTGTTAAGCGCCTCAAGCTCAGCAAAATTTCATCATATTTTTTTACTAGCCGCTTATTTCTGAGTGCTTGTCTATTTTTTGTGAGCCTTTTTACGATTTTATTTTCAAAAAATAATTTTGGCCATTATTTTATTGTTGCGTTTTTCCCAATGGCCATATTTTTTTCAGAATTATATTATTGTATTTCGAAAGAACTATCATCGAAATGGAAATCTTTTTACTCCATTGGGATTTTTATGTGCTTTCTAGTAGGCTTTAACTATAACTATTTAGGGAAATCTATTCATTTATTAATTGCTAAACCAATAGAGCGTCCCAAATATAAATTAGGTTATCCCAAAGGTTATCAACTTGATAATCATTTGGCGGAATGGTTGAATTCACATCATATTAATAGTAAAAACACAATCCTATACTTAGGGTGGTTTAATGCACAAATGGTGTATTATGAGTTAGGTAGATCATATGACCCAGTCTATCGTTCAGCCAATTTCTTTTGGTATAGGTTGACCTATGAAAATAAAAATTGGGAGTTTTTTAATCACGAAGAAGCTAATCTAATGGAAGATTTGAGAAAAACGCCTCCATTTTATATTGTCGATTCTGAAGCTTTATTAAGCAAAATTAAAAATACGGAATTCACCCAATATGTTGATGCAAATTATTTTGTAGCACAAAATGCTCCTGGATTTAAGATATACCAAAGAAAAAATTAGCGGTATTTTAATATGCAGTATATAGCACGGAATCCATCGCGCCAGCCGATTTTCTTTCCTTCTTCAAATGTTCTGCCAAAATAGCTGATGCCAACTTCATAAATTCGAATTCCTTTAATTCGCGCGACTTTAGAAGTTACTTCTGGTTCAAACCCGAATCGTTTTTCTTTCAAATCCAATGACTGTATAATCTCTCTGCGGAATACCTTGTAGCAAGTTTCCATGTCGGTCAAGTTTAAATTTGTCATTGCATTGCTCAAGAATGTTAGAATCTTGTTTCCGATACTATGCCAAAAAAATAAGATTCGATGCGGCTTACCTCCAATAAATCGGCTGCCATAAACAACATCTGCAAAATTATCTAAAATTGGTTTTACTAAGATATTATATTCTTGTGGGTCATATTCCAAATCCGCATCTTGAATCACGACAATATCACCTGTAGCATGTTTAATTCCCGTGTGTAAAGCGGCGCCCTTCCCTTGGTTTTTATTATGTTGAATCAATTGAATTTTTTGATGTGCATGACTTTGCGAGTATGCTTGCAATCGTTCAACGGTATTATCAGAACTACAATCATCTACCACGATTATTTCCTTTTCTAGGTTTTGAATGACCTTTACAGCATCAATCTTTTCTAATATTAAATGGATCGTAGGGCCTTCATTATAGGCAGGAATGACAATGGATAGTTTCTTGAAAGTCATAAATGAGCAGTGTTCAAGTTGTAAAGCATCGCAATATAGGGAAAAAACCGCTATTCTGAGTCATTAAATTAGTTTTCGGACAGGAAGGCTTTCGTATTTTGTTCAACAGCTAAAAAATAGCAAAGTAAAAAGCTAGGATAGATTTGGTGCATGAGTCGGTAAAACGAAGTACTCAAATGCCAAGCTAAATCCTTGGGTGTAATGACATAAATCCCCATATAAATGCCGAACATGAGCACAATTAATATTCCAATTAATAGAATGATTGGGGACATTTTTTTGATTAAAAAGATACCCAAAATGATTAATCCTGGGATAAATGGAAAATCATTTAAAATTGTTTTTTTAAAGTACTGTAAGATTAATTCGTAACGATCCCATGAACCGAGTTTTGAAAAAATACTAGTATTTGACTCGCTTACCATGTCGTTAGTTGGGCTCCAAGTAATTTTAAACATGACTAAAACCAGGAGTACGGGACTGCAACTAATCAAATATCTAAAACACGCTTTTCGTTCATTTTTTAATGCAATAAGCGCGATTCCGCTTGCCAAAATAAAAAACAATAATCCTTCATTTTTAATCCAGCCACAAGTAGTTACAAGCAAACCTAAAACCCATGCCAATTGCGGATATTTGGGAAGTTGGCTAATCAAATAAACAGCCATCAAAATGAAAAAAGCAAGCCATGTATCTGCATATTGTGATGCAGCTTGCTCAATAAAGTGATGGTCGAAAAGAATAATAAACGCAGCAATAACTCCAATGAATTTGTTGTTGAAGGCGAAAAACAAGATTGAAATTACTCCGATAAGTGGTATCACTCCGAGTACCACGGGTACAATGTAATTTATTTCATTTAAAGCTTTCCATCCCATGGCTATGAGAGATGGTAAAAATAAAGGATAATCGGGATGCGACCATGCGAGGGGGTGTTGAAACATATCATGCCAATGATTATTGTCTGCCAAAAACTTGGCATGTAAATTCCAAATTGCTACGGCATCCCACCCGCCCCAAGGAATTACATATTTTTGGTAATAGATAATCGCAAGACTAATTAGGATAACCCAAAGTATGGAATGACTATTTGGAAATTGAATTGAAAAGCTAAATTCTTTGCGTATTCTTATCAAATAGGATAAGAATAAAACAAAGGCTATTAATAATCCCCAGAGAAAATCTATTTGAGCCCAGATACAAATGAAATATGAGCAGGATAATAACACCATGGTTATAGATGCTGAAATAATCACACGAATTGTCAGCGGAAGGCCCCCAATTTGTTTTTCCCAAAACAAAACACTTAATAAAAAAGTCAGAATCAATAATAGGGTCATCTTTGACGAATTAGTAAATAAGATTTGACATTTTCAGATTGTGCTGAATCAATGATTTGATATGCCAAGCGATGTGGATTAAATAGGGTGTCTCTTTTGGTGCGATCAATGACAAATAATGCCGTATCTTCTTTCCCAAATTTTACCAGAACGTGTGGGGCCACAACTAACTGCGTACTAAAATATAGTCCATCTTCGATTGTATTTGAATAATAAGCCAATTTGGTTGGGTGCTTTAATTTGCCCAATACCGACTTAACAGATTTTTCGATGGGATTTAAAGGAATGGATTTATTCGCTAGTTGGGTGAAATTTCTAAGAGCCGTTGCAATGAGAATAATTGCAATTGTAGTAAGTAAAATTTTTTTCATCTGCCGCTCTTGCTATGCTAATTTAACGTCAAAAATAAACTTTTCATCCAAATATGTTTCTCTCCTATTAGAAAATTACTGGAAATGACTATTTTTACTACCTACGCTAAACCTATGAATAATACTATCTCAAGAAGATCCCTGCTAAAAGCCTCCGGTATCGCAGCGGGCATGTCCACCCTTTCACTGGATTCCCCAGTAATGGCCAAAAAATCATACAAACCTGAACTTTGCCTGAACATGAGCACCATCATGGGTCAAAAGTTGGGTTATATCCGCGAAATCGAAATTGCTGCAGCAGCGGGTTTTCGCTCCTGTGAGATTTGGATGCCCACGCTGGAAGCCTATCTAAAATCAGGTGGAACCTTAAAAGAAGCCCGGAAACGTGCGGATGATTTGGGCATGAAAATCCAAAATGCCATTGGTTTCGCGCAATGGATTGTCGACGACGAAAAAGTCCGTGCCCAAGGCCTTGAACAAATGAAACGCGAAATGGATATGTTGGCCCAGCTCGGCTGTCCGCGCACCGCGGCCCCTCCCATGGGTGCCACAAAAGAAGCAGGGTTGGATTTGCATAGAGCCGCGGAACGTTATCGGGTTATCTTGGAATTAGGGGCTCAAATGGGCGTTAATCCAATTCTCGAAATGTGGGGCCACTCCAAAAACCTAAGCAAAGTTTCCGAGGTACTTTTCGTCGCGGCTGAAGCTGGTCACCCTGATGCTCGATTATTACTCGATGTTTTCCATATTTATAAAGGCGAATCTTCCGTGGATGCCTTGCATCTCGTAGGGCTTGATGCCGTCGATGTATTCCACGTGAATGATTATGTCAAGTCGATTGCTCCGGGACAAATCACAGACGCCGACCGCATTTATGTCGGAGATGGAGAAGCTCCCATCACGCAAATTTTACAAATTCTTCAGCCCGAAGTGATTTCCCTAGAATTATTCAATAAAACACTTTACACACAAGATCCACTAACCGTCGCAAAAAATGGCCTCGCGAAAATGCAACGTATAGTCTTATAGGTGGGTGGTGACCCTGCCGGGGTCAACGACCCCGGCAGGGTTATAAAAAAATAAAATATTCACAGCAAAACCTAGCAAAAAACTGATGAAAAATATCTGCTTCTTGATTCTTTTAAGCACTCCGCTGTTTGCGCAGAAAAATCTTAAACTTTGGTATGATAAACCGGCCAATTATTTCGAAGAAACCCTCGTCCTAGGGAATGGTACTCAGGGGGCAACGGTCTTTGGCGGAACAAAAACCGAACAGATTTACCTCAATGACCTCACGCTCTGGTCCGGCGAACCCATGAACCCACGCATGAATCCCGAGGCTTATAAACACTTGCCCGCCGTGCGTGAAGCCCTCAAAGCCGAAAACTACCGTGCTGCAGATTCACTCGTTAAAAAAATTCAAGGCAAATTCTCCGAATCCTATGCGCCTTTAGGTACGATGTACCTGGATTTCCCAACAAAAACGATCTCGCAATATTACCGTGAACTCGACCTCAATCAAGCCATCGCCAAAGTCCAATATCGCGCGGACGGCAATCTCATAAAACGACAGTATTTCGTCTCGCATCCCGATAAAATTTTCGCCATACACATAAGCAGTGAACAAAAAGGTGCTTTGTCTTTCGCGATTCGGATGGATTCTAAATTGAAATTCCAAGTTCATTCCACGACCAATCATCTACACATGCAGGGAACAGCACCCGTCCGGGCTGATCCAAATTATGTCAGGAAAGAAGGAAATCCCATTATGTTTTTAGCCGATAAAGGCACGCGTTTTTCCACCGATATTTTATTGCAATCTACTGATGGGAAGGTTACGCGTACCGATTCATCCATCGTGTTGACAAACGGAACCGAAGCCGTCATCCTCGTTTCCATGGCCACAAGCTTTAATGGTTTCGAAAAAAGCCCTTCTCGCGAGGGGAAAAACGACGATTCACTCGCTCAAAAACAATTGCAAGACGCAAGTCTGATCCCTCTCAAATCACTTTATACGCGCCATTTGAAAGATTATCAGAAATTCTACCAACGCGTTTCGCTGACTTTGGGCGGGAAAGAAGCTCCTGAATTACCTACCGACGAGCGTTTACGCCGCTATGCAACGGGAGCGTCTGACCCTTATTTGGAAGCACTTTATTTTCAGTATGGCCGCTATTTATTAATCAGTAGTTCCCGTACACCGCGTGTTCCCGCGAACCTACAAGGGCTCTGGAATCCACACATCCGACCGCCTTGGAGCAGTAATTATACCATGAACATCAATGCTGAGGAAAATTACTGGTTGGCCGAAAACACCAACCTCTCCGAAATGCACCAGCCTTTCCTCGGCTTCCTTGAAAACCTTGAAAAAACAGGACGCATCAGCGCTCAAACCTTTTACAATGCACCCGGCTGGGTCACGCATCACAATTCCGACATCTGGGCGATGAGCAATCCTGTGGGTGATTTTGGGAATGGAGAGCCTAGTTGGGCCAACTGGCCGATGGGCGCCACTTGGGCATCTACGCATCTTTGGGAGCATTATCAGTTCACGCAGGACAAAGCATTCTTGCAAAATAAGGCCTACCCATTAATGAAAGGCGCGGCAGAATTTTGTTTGGCCTTTATGATTAAGGATGCCAAAGGAAACCTCATCACATCGCCGTCTACTTCTCCGGAGAACAAATTCATTACTCCTTCTGGGTATATCGGCTCAACGCTTTATGGCGGAACGGCGGATTTAGCCATGATCCGCGAACTGTTTTTAGATATTGTAGCTGCTCAAGAGGTCTTGCAAAATGACCCTCAATTCACAGCACAAGTGAAAGATGCCCTTTCGAAATTGTATCCTTATCAAATAGGCAAACTGGGCAATCTACAAGAATGGTACCACGATTGGCCGGATCAAGATCCCAAACACCGCCATCAAAGTCATTTGTACGGCTTATTCCCAGGTAACCATTTGACGGTGGAAGAAACGCCAGCTTTAACGAATGCCGCAAAGAAAACGTTGGAAATTAAAGGAGACGAAACAACGGGTTGGTCAAAAGGCTGGCGCATTAACCTTTGGGCCCGACTCAAAGATGGCGACCATGCCTACAAAATGTATCGCGAATTATTGAAATACGTGGAGCCCGACGGCGTGAAAATTAATTACCAACGCGGCGGTGGGACCTATCCGAATCTTTTTGACGCGCATCCTCCGTTCCAAATTGACGGAAATTTCGGAGGCGCCGCTGCCGTGGCTGAAATGCTCGTGCAGTCTACCGCAACCAAAATTTATTTGCTCCCTGCTTTACCGAAAGCTTGGGCATCCGGTGAAGTCAAAGGTCTGAAAACCCGCGGAGGCTACACGCTTAACATGACATGGGCAAACGGGAAAGTCCAAAACTACACCCTCGTTAAACCAGGAGGAGGCACCGTCGATGTATTCATCAATGGCGAATGGAAAAAAGTGAAATTATAAGCGCTTATTTCGCGTAAATCAACAGCCCTAACCCGAGGATGTAGAAAGCCAACATGAGCTTGAGCATTCCTTGGGTTTTGGCATCACTGCCTTCAAATTCTTTCCAAATATAAATCCCCCACAAAGCAGCAACGACCGTGGCGCCTTGACCGAGTCCATAGGAAATCGCCGTCCCCGCTTTTTCTGAGGCGATAATGCTGAAGGCCATACCTATAAACCAAATGGCGCCTCCCAGCATCCCCACGGCATGATCTTTAAGGCTACCTTGGAAATAATCCACAAAACCAACCGCATCTCCCTGAAATGGCCGGTACATCTGTAACGTATTAAACACTAAAGAACTCGCTAAAATCCCCACCGCAAAAAATACCAATGCCGTATACGGAGTTAATTTCCCCGCTTCCGGCATACTGAAATTAAGCACCATCGAGTTCGCGACATACTTATAAAACAAACCCATCATGCAGCCGCTGACCAACGCAATCAACAGTCCTTTGACCGACATGCCCGTCGAACTGCGTTTGCCATAAGCCCATGCATTCAAGATAATCGCCAAGGTGATCAGTCCCACGCCACCAAAAATAATTAATGGATTGCCATTTGGCTGATCTAAATAATTAACCAATACCCCAAGCACCAAAGCTATTCCAATCCCCACCGGAAATGCCACCGCCATTCCCGTGATGCCAATCGCGGCCACCAATAAAATATTAGCCGCATTGAATACCACACCGCCAATCAATGCGGATTGGATGTGTTCAGGCATTGCTTGTGCGACATCGGCTAAAAAGCCGCGCCCCATTGTTCCTGTGCTTCCTAAGGTGAAGGCAAGGAGCAATGAAGCCAACAATATTCCCAAGGAATAATCCCAATAAAACAATTCAAATCGCCAGGTGGAGGTCGTTAATTTCTGTGTATTCGCCCAAGATCCCCAGCATAACATGGTTATGACGCAAAGAAAAACAGCTGTTGAATAGGTTTCAATGATGAACATATGTTTGTCGTTTATAAATTTCCTAATCGATAATTTTTCTGATCATTCACGCGAATGGCCTTCTCCTGATAAATCAAAATATCGGTCAATTTGCATTCATAACCCGCCGTTGGATTCACTAACTTCAATTTGACATCGTGTTTCCCATGGGCCAAATCGTATTTCCAGGTTACTTCATGTCGGCGTGTCGTAAAGGATACCGGCAATTTCACATGCTCCATCAACGCGCCATCAACCCAAACTTCAAGGTCAAAGGCATACGGATCCAAGGATGCCCATTTGGCCATTTCGCCCTTCACCACAAATCCTGTACCCTCAAATTGGAAGCTATATTCATCTTTCAACGGCTTGTTCACCCACAAGCGTTCCACCGGATACACATCCGTGAAACTCTGCTCGAAACGAACAGGTTTAGGGGCTTCGAGCGGAATTTGGATTAGATTGGCCCCCACTTTCCCACCGTGCATTTCAATGTTTTTTAAGGCATGGCGATAGCCGATTGTATAGACTTTGTTCAATGAGGTTGTTGTGTACTTGAAATCAATATCTTCCGCCTCCTTTAATCCCAGTTTCCAATAGGCTGGAATTTTGTCATAGCCAAGCATCGTTCCTAAAATCCCCGCAGCTGAGGAAGGATTGCAATCTGCATCCTGGCCACACCGCGTTGCGATTTCAACGGTCTTACCAAAATCGCCTTGGCCATATAATAAACCAATGACCACATAGGCCGAATTAACCGTCGCATCGATGTTGAAAGGTGCAAAAACACCGTCCGGGCAACCGATGTCGTCCGACCATTTATTTTGAACCTCGAGCCACGTTTTACGCCAGTCATTGGGGTATTGTTTATGCCAACGAATCACATCGGAGATGCATTTGTAATAATTGCTTTGTGCTGGAATGGTTTTTAATGCCTCATTGACAATCTTATTGATGTCATTATGAACAAAGGCCAAAGTATAGCAAGCACCTAAATAAACACCTCCGTAATAACCATCGCCGTAGTTCATGATGTGCCCGATTTGATCTGAGATTTGCGAAGCGGCATTGGGCATCGCAGGTGACATCAATCCCGCAAAGTCACATTCAATTTGGTAATCAATGCAATCCGCGTGCGGATTGTTCTTCCAATGTCCCGACGCAGGCGGCATGATTCCATTCAAGATATTGTATCGGCCGGCTTGATTCGCATGCCAAAGCGCATAGCCCGCTTGTGCATAAGCTTTCGCGTGCGAGGCGATCGGTGCTTGTAAACCCTCCCGTTCAAAAACTTCTACAAAAGTTAAATCCATGTACAAATCATCGTACAATCCCGGATTTTCGAGCATCGTTTTTTTCAAATAACCATCATACCAAGGCACCGGTTGGTAAGTGTTTATCATCGTTCCATTGTAACGGAACTCCATCGGCCCACCAAAAGTCACCCCGATGGTTTGGCCGGCCCAGCCGCCTTTGATTTTATTTTGCAAGGCAGCCGGGGTGATGTTGAATAGCTGCGTTTGCGCTAGTGTGACTAGGCTAAAAAGCAAAAATGTTACTAAACTGAAAAGCTTTTTCATCGTTTGGGTTGTAGGTTTTGATAGAGGTATTTTTTCATGATGCGGTCTATGAATCCGGCCGAATCGATGCTTGTTCCGATTTCCGCATTGGGTGTTTTCTCCGGTATTATGTGCGTGAAGCCTTTGTCATCCACGTCGATATGCACCTTTTCTGTTTGGAATAATGCCGGATAGGCTTCCATGCCGATGGCAACCGGGTCAAAAAGAGTAGGCGTTTCATTTCCCCAAAGCACATACAGTCCACTTAAGGCATTCGTTAACGGGGATTGTCGCTGGTTAATTTTATCACGATTGTTGCGGTCTAATTTCACCATCGCCGTCACATCCAAACCCGCATAAATGATGTTCGCACCTGAATGGACAAATTTCTTAGCCGCAGGTATATCGACCACAACATTCCATTCCGCATCGATCGGCGCTTTCGCCGAATAACCCAATCGGAAAGAACCAAACATGGCATAAATCGCTTTGGCCTTTTTCATCACCTGTGGATCTTGATCGATAATGTCCGCGAAATTCGTCACAGGGCCCACGGAAAAAATGATTACTTCTCCCGGATATTGCGTCAAGGTACTTCGAATAAATTCTGCGGCATCAGGTTCTTTTTGCTTCAAGGGACTTAAGCCAATCGTCTGCCGATATTGATTCGCGAAGACGGGGGCTACTTTCGGAGCAGGTTTAAAGCCCTCAGCCCAATAAAATTGCTCAGCAAACCAGTTGGCCCGTTCATTTTGGCTTGAAGTATTGCGCCCCTCGTACACTGGAATTTTGGCTTGACCGGTTTCTGCCAACAATTTTTGAGCCAGTCGCGCGCGGTCTTCTGTCCGACCGTAACAGGTCGTGATGCCCATAATTTCATAGCGATCCTGCATGGTAAGCAACAAACTCAGCGCATAGGCATCGTCAATGTCATCCCCCAAATCGCAATCAAAGATGACTTTTTGTTTTTGCTGACCGAAGACCTGCAGCGAAATGAACAAGAATAATATCAGTTTCTTCATGATAGTTCAGCTAATGAGGGCATGGATGCCTGAGCACCTGGCCGCGTGACAGAAATGGTTGCGGCAGCACAGGCAAAGGGAATCGCATCTTCCCAATTGGAATGATTACTTAAAGCAACGGCCAGTGCCCCATTGAAGCAATCGCCCGCTGCGGTTGTGTCTATGGCTTGCACTTGTTTTGTGGGGAAGAAGTTTTTGGTTTCCGCCGACTGGTAATAGGCACCTTGTGAACCCATGGTGATGAGCATGTGTGCTACGCCTTTGTTCAATAAAATCGTGGCGGCCTCTTGGGCTTTTCCTAAGGAATTCACCTCGATGCCTGTTAATAATTCCGTTTCGGTTTCGTTTGGCGTCAGCGCAAATAGGTAAGGATATATTTCATCGGGAATTTCGGCGGCTGGCGCGGGATTTAGGATGACTTTGACTCCTTTGTTATGTGCTTTTTTAATCGTGTGCCAAACCGTTTCGAGCGGTATTTCCAATTGGATCAACAAGATATCACCAACTTGAAAAAGTGCGTCTGCTTGTTCAATATCGACGATACCAAGGTTCCCATTCGCTCCAGAAGCCACGGTAATACTGTTTTCGCCTTGTGCATCCACATTAATTAAGGCTACTCCCGAAGGTAAATTAGGATCTGAAATGACATAGTCCGTATGAATTCCTTCCGTGATGAACTGTTGGCGTGCCATATCTCCAAACACATCCTGTCCTACTTTACAGATAAAATGAACTTGTCCACCTAAGCGCGCAGCGGCTACTGCTTGATTTGCCCCTTTCCCTCCCGGATTCATAAAAAAGGAGCCTCCTAAAATGGTTTCGCCGGGTCTTGGAATCCGTGCGGATTGAATGACCATGTCAGTGTTTGAACTTCCTACGACAATGATTTTGGGCATGTTTGATGACAATTATTTGGCCTTCAAATTACAATTAAATATTGATTTAGTATAAAAATGGCTAATTTTCGGCCATGGAAATGAAAAACCGCATCTTATCACTCGACGTATTTCGAGGAATCACGGTCATGATGATGACGATAGTTAATAACCCGGGAGATTGGGGACATATTTATGCGCCTTTGGAACACGCGGCGTGGAATGGCTGCACGCCAACGGACCTGGTTTTCCCCTTCTTTCTTTTCATCGTAGGAGTATCCGTTTCCATCAGTCAATCGGGGACAGTTGCCTTTTCTAAAATTTTAACGAGGACCTTAAGTCTACTATTACTTGGTTGGTTTCTCAGTTTTTTCTCTAAAATTCATGTGTCTGATTGGTCGGGTGCTCCATTGATGGTCATCAGATTATTGGCCACGGCAATTATGACTCTTTTGTTTTTCACGGATTATCCCCGAAAATTACATGTTTCTCTTGCGCTTTTTGCTTTAGCAATTCTGCTTGCTTTTGGCGGATTTGAAGATTTTGCAAATGTTCGTTTACCGGGCGTTTTACCTCGCATCGCCTTAGTTTATGCTTTATTGGCCATGTTACATGGCCGAATTGCCACGCGTGGATTGGTTCATTTATCCTTGCTTTTTTTGATTACTTATTGGGCCTTCATGACCTACATGCCCGTTCCGGGTATCGGGGCAGGGAGCCTGCAGGAGGGGAAGAATTTAGCAGCGTATGTTGACAACTATTTATTGCCCGGGCATTTGTGGTCGGTGACAAAAACCTGGGATCCCGAAGGGATATTAAGTACCATTCCAGCATTTACAACAGGTATTTTAGGGATGTTGGCCGGCTTGTATTTTCGTTCGCAAACGCGTTTATTAGCCATGGCGGGTTTATTCTGTATTGTTATGGGGGCTGTTTGGGATCTTAGCTTCCCGATCAATAAAGCACTTTGGTCCAGTTCTTTTGTGTTGTATACCGGCGGTTGGGCAATCGTTTTGTTATGCCTTTTATATTGGATCGTGGACGTACGACAATTCGCGGGATGGACAAAACCTTTTGTGATTTTTGGGGTAAATCCCATGTTGGTCTTCTTCTTTTCAGGTATCATTCCGCGTGCCTTAAACATGCTAGAAGTGGAAGGGAAGGGGCTGACGGCTTATTTGCAAGATGTCCTATTCGCATCTCGAATTTCTGATCCTTTTCTAGCTTCATTCGCCGGGGCCTTTACATATTTGCTCATCTGGTTTTTGATTTTACGCTTCTTTTATCAGCGCGGTCACATATTTAAGGTTTAAACAATCCGACAATTTGTAAGTTAGCTTTTCATGAAATGTTACACTCCTTTGGATTTACAAGCGATGGATCGCTACCAACGCGCGAATTTTGTCAACTGTCTCGGAGGCTTTAAACCTGCGACTTTGATCGTTACCCAAAATCAGTCGGGCTTGTCGAACGTTGCTTTATTTACGAATATCGTTCATTTAGGGGCTGATCCGGCTTTAATCGGTTTTATCAATCGGCCAAAGGAGGCCACGCCACATACCTTAGCCAACATCGAATCTACAGGCTTTTTTACAATGAATCATGTGGGCATTGACCAATTGGAAGCGGCGCATCAGACCAGTGCCAAATATCCGGATGGTGTATCTGAATTTGATCACGTTGCTTTGACAGAACATGCCCGTTTGGAATTTTCGGTCCCTTTCGTTGCAGGAAGCCCGGTGCAATTGGGTATGAAATTGGTTGATATCATGCCGATTAAGCACAATGGAACGTATTTAGTGATTGGCGAATTAGCCTGTGCTTTTTTGAACGAATCACATGTGGCGGCGGATGGTTTTATCGATTTAGCGGAGGCGGGTTCACTGGCTGTCTCAGGTTTACAAGGTTATTACCAACCAAAATTCCTACAAAAGTTGGGCTATGCGCGTCCATAAGCTTAAAATTTCCTATTTTTAGGTTCTTGAACCTATAATAACACGGAAATGAAGATTGATTTTATCCATCGGATCCAACACATTGGTATCCCCGCACATGACCTAGAAGTATCCATTCCATTTTATGAGCGCCTCGGTTTTGAGAATGTGATGGAGGCTCCTTTTGAGTTTGATGGCGGTTATGGCACCTGTGTCATGATGAAAAATCAAGAGGTCATTGTCGAATTATACCAAATGCCTGCGAAGCAATTAGCCGAGATCAAAGGTCGGTCAAATGGCCATGTGGACCATTTCGCCATTGATGTGGCCGATGTTGATCATGCGTTTGATACCTTGAAAAAAGCAGGTTTTGAGATTTTAGAATCCACGCCGACTTTTCTTCAATTTTGGAAAAATGGAACCCGTTTTTTCAATGTGAAAGGACCATCAGGGGAAATCATCGAATTTAATCAGATTTTATAATGAGGGCTGCTTATTTAATAGGGCCCAAATCCATTGCTTTTCGTGAGGAGCCCATACCGGTGCCAGGTCCGGGACAATTACGCATTCGTTTAGTGGAAGTTGGAATTTGTGGTTCGGATGTACATTATTTTGGTGGACATCGACCATTGCCGGAGCCTACAATCATTGGCCATGAAGGCTGGGGTTACATCGACGCCGTGGGTGAGGGAGTTCTGCGCGAAATCGGAGAGCGAGTGGTGGTGGATCCCAATGCGCCATGCGGTAAATGTGTCTATTGCGAACGCGGCCAGGCGACAGTTTGTCCGAATAAACGAACCATTGGTTTAAATGCTCCCGGTTGTTTTGCGGAATATGTGCTTATTCCGGCCGACTTTGCGCATGCATTGCCTGAGACCGTTTCTGATACGGATGCTGTGACCATTGAACCTACTGCCGTTGCTTTTAATGCGCTTAAACATGCTTCTTTGCAAGCTGGCGATACGATTTATGTCCTTGGCCTCGGGGCCATCGGGATGTTGATTACCCATTTAGCGATTCAGCGCGGCATCATTGTTTATGTAGGAGAATTGAATTCGGTGCTTTTGGACAAAGCCGTATCCATGGGTGCACGCACAGGTGAATGGCAGTTGGAAGATATTCGCGTTGCTTTTGAATGTACGGGTTCTGCGGCGGCAACCACCGCCTTGTGTGCGGATGTTCCAAGGGGTGCAAGTGTTGTTTTATTGGGTTTGTCGGAAAAGCCGGCAAGCTTTACTCCCTTGGATTTAGTTCGTCGGGGCATATCCATTCGGGGGTCCTTGATTTATGACCATCCGGAGGATTTCGAATCGGTTATTCAATCGATTGTGGCAGGTGAAATTCATCCGGGCCAAATTATTTCAAAATATATTCCTTTAGCGGACTTGGAGGCAGGATTAATGGCAGCGTCGAGTGGTCACCCAGGAAAAATTGTTGTTCAAATCAAATGAAAAATTCGATGTCTTGGCTCCAAATCGGAGTAGTTGCCCTATGCTTTTTGCTGAATTTCAATGATGGCATCGATGTGCTGTTGGTCTCATTTACGGGTGCTGAAATCATGAAGGAATTCGGACTTAGTAATGCCGAATTAGGCTATATTTTCAGTTCGGGTTTAGGTGGAATGACGGCGGGGTGTTTTATTTTAGCTCCTTATGGGGATCAAATCGGACGGCGGAAGATATTTTTGATTTCCTTATTCCTGATCAGCTCGGGCATGCTTCTGGCCTATTTCTCATCGAATTACTCTTTGCTTTTGGTTTGTCGGGCCCTGACCGGTTTAGGAATCGGTGGAATTTTGCCCAATTTGGCGACGGTTGCCTCAGAGTTCTCCACAGATAAAACACGTGATTTTAACGTCGGGATTGTACAAGGCGGTTGGCCACTCGGGGCTATTTTAACGGGTTTTGCGAGTGCTTGGATTGTGCCTTTGTACGACTGGCGCTTTGCCTATTTGGCTGCGGGAGTATTCTCCTTAACGATGTTAGTAGCTGTGTTTTTTGTCCTGCCAGAATCTCCGGCTTATTTGAACCGAGATAAAATGCAGGTGAAGCGTGCTTCCTGGCGAGATCTTTTTGTGCCGGAATTCCGACAATCCACCATTTATTTATGGTTGGCCACTTTCTTCGGATTCATCACCCTTTATACCGTGTTGAGCTGGGTTCCCATTCTTGCCAAACAAACAGGTATGCCATTTGAACTAGCTACCTACATTGGAACGGCGATGAATTTGGGTGCTTTTTCGGGGGTATTTGTGATGGGTATTTTGATTGGTCGAATTGGCATCAAGCGCGTGATCATGATTTATGTTCTGCTCGCTTTTGTGCTCTTGAACTTATACGGAAATCTAGACCAAGATTTTCTATTGAAGTTTGCGTTGACATTCGGCATTGGCTTTTTTGTACAGGGCGGATTTAATTCCATGTATCCTGCTTCGACAAGAATTTATCCTTCAGAAATTCGCTCCACCGGCGTGGGATTAGCGATGGGCATGGGACGTTTTGGAGCGATTTTAGGGCCAAGTTTATTTGGCTTGATGGCAGATTCTGGAGCATCCATTTCGATGCGATTTGTGCTATTCTCTTTGCCTATTGTTTTGGCAGCAGTATTCATTAATCGAATCAAATCGCCGAATTTATAAGTAGAGACGCGATACTTCTTGGGGCGGACTCCTAGACCTCAGCCTGTGAATAACTCTCGCGTCTAACGTCCAAACATTAATCCATTAATGCCCTCCCTTTAGTTTCGGGTAGATACAAGACCCCCACAATCACCGTCATGGCAGAAAGTGCAATCGGATAGAAAATTCCTGAGAAGTTTGAATGAGTCACTGCCCCAAGCCAAGTAGCCACAAAGGGTGCGCAACCTCCAAAGATTCCATTCGCAAAGTGATAAGGTACCGAAAGCGAGGTATAGCGTATTTTGGTCGGGAATAATTCGACCAAAAACGCCGCGATGGGACCGTAGGCCATGGAAGCAAAGGTCACCAAGCATGTGCAAATGAAGGCTAATTCAATTTTCCCCTTCATCGTTAATTGGTAAGCGTCGTTGATCAAAGTCCCTTCCTGGTCGACGATGTCCGACATCCAAGCGAACAAAGGATAATAGAAAATGGCTGCGAGAGCCATACCGCCCAACATGATTTTCTTGCGACCCACACGATCTGATAGGCTTCCGAAAACGACAAATAAAGGAGTTCCCACAACCAAAGATGCTGCGATGATCAAATTGGTCGTTGTAAAATCTACCTTGAGAATCTTGTTGATAAATATCTGCGCATAAAATTGGCCTGTATGCCACACAACACCCTGTCCTACAATCGCACCAAACATCGCAATCAACATCAATCGGCGATTTGCTTTCGTAGAAAAGGCTTCTTTTAGTGGGTTTTCGGACAGTCGGCCTTCTTGCTTCAATTTCGAAAACAGGGGCGACTCATGCATGTTCCGACGAATGAAATAGGAAACGATGACTAGAATTCCGGATAAGGCAAAGGGCACACGCCAACCCCAATCTTTGAACGTAGCATCGCCCATTAGGTTTTGGCAAACCAAAATCACAACGATGGAGACGAAAAATCCGAGTGTAGCAGTCGTTTGAATGTATGCGGTGTATTTTCCACGCTGGGCATCCGGTGCATATTCTGCTACATAGGTAGCGGCACCCCCATATTCACCGCCCAATGCGAGCCCTTGAATGATACGTAAAAGCAATAAAATAGCTGGAGCGACGAGACCAATCTCACTATACGATGGAATCAATGCAATGGCGAATGTAGACCCGCCCATCAATAGAAGCGTTAATAAAAAGGTATATTTCCGACCAATCTTATCACCTAATCTCCCAAACAAAATTCCACCAAAAGGTCTTGCCACGAATCCCGCTCCGAATGCTGCCAATGTAGATAAAAATGCCGCCGTAGGGTCGTCTTTTGGGAAAAATGAAAGGGAAATAATTGCAGATAAACTGCCAAAAATGTAAAAATCGTACCATTCAATCACCGTCCCTACAGAGGAGGCGATGATGACTTGCCAGAGTTTTTTAACGGGAATTTTATTATTGTCGAAAATAGGAGAAACTTCTTGCATGTGTAATTTTTAGCTGATAGGCTGCCGGGGTATATGAACCTGCAGTAGCGGTACAAAAAACAAAAAAATCTCCCAAAAATCCTATCTACTTCCTGATAAACCTATCCAAAAAAATGATAATTTGCTGATTCTAAACCTACATCGATGAAGAAAATCACCCTATTATTAGCCCTTTTTGCCAGTTTTCAGGCGATAAGCCAACAATACACTCCCACCGAGGCGAATTTAGCCGAACGCCAAGCTTTTCAAGAGCGGAAATATGGCATGTTTATTCACTGGGGATTATCAAGTATCCTCGGCGATGGCGAGTGGGTCATGAACAATAAAGGTATTTCTAAAAATGATTATGGCCGATTAATGCCTGCCTTTGATCCAAGTAAATTCAATGCGGATGCCTGGGTAAGTGTTGCCAAAAATGCCGGAATGAAATACATCATTTTCATTACGCGACACCACGATAGTTTCTCGAATTGGGATACCCAACAATCCGATTGGAAAATTACGAATACCCCATTTCATCGTGACGCTTTAAAAGAATTAGCTGCGGCCTGCAAAAAGCAGGACATGAAATTAGGCCTGTATTATTCAACCTTGGACTGGTATCGCGATGATTATCCGTGGGAAACAGGTCGCACAGGTCAAAAAAGCGGTCGGAAAGGAAAAGGCGATTATGCCTCGTACCTTAAATTTATGAAGGCCCAACTTACGGAATTGTTAACGAATTACGGGGAGATTCATAACATTTGGTTTGATGGGCATTGGGATCAAACGAATTCAGAAGGAAGTGCGGATCGGAAATCGCGCATCGACTGGAAATACGATGAAATTTACAGCTTGATCCATCAATTGCAACCCGCTTGTATGATCGGAAACAATCACCACTTGGACCCGATTCCGGGCGAAGATTTCCAAATGTTTGAGCGGGATTTACCTGGGGAGAATCATTCTGGGCTGAGTTTTCAGCAAGCCTCTGCGTTACCTTTAGAGACTTGTGAAACCATCAATGGGGCTTGGGGATTCAACATCACCGACCGGAAATTCAAGACGCCTAAGCAAATTATTCACTTGCTGGTGGGTGCTGCGGGACGTAATGCCAACTTATTATTAAACGTAGGTCCCATGCCTTCAGGTGAAATTCAACCCGAATTTACCGATTCGTTGGCAGTAGCCGGACGCTGGTTGAAAGGTCACGGAGAATCCGTTTACGGAACGCGCGGAGGTCCATTAAGTCCACAAACGTGGGGCGTTACGACTCAGACGGATACATACGTTTATGTGCATTTGTTAAAGCGACCACAAGACGAATCGATTTTTATTCCCGGGAATTACAAAAAAGGTCCTGTGAGCATGTTAGGGGAAACGCAGACTTTGGCAGGAACCGTTGAAAAACAAGGCATTCACATCGATGTCAAAAATCTACCTCCTTACCGCATAGATTTAGTTTTAAAGTTAGAAAAAGCTAAATAATTCCTTGAAAAACGAAGATTCTGATTAAATTTGTTGCTTGTCTTTTTGATCAAAAAAGAAGACAACCGACCTGAACAATTTAACAATAAAACTATGCTTAACAGAAGAGATGCTGTCTCGAGAATAGCGATGCTCGTTGGAGGTGTTTTTAGTGCCCCTACCTTGTTTGCTATGGAGGCAAAAAAAGCAGGTATTATCGCGGAAGCGGGTACCTTCACTTTGACAGATAGCCAACGTAAAATCGTTGCTGCTGTGGCTGAACACATTATTCCAAAAACATCTACCGCAGGTGCCATTGAAGCAGGTGTTCCTCCATTCATCGAAATGATGTTGAACGATTGCTACAAAAAACCAGAACATGTGAGCTTTAAAAAAGGGGTTGATAACTTAGCAAAAGCAAAGTTTTTGGATCAATCACATGATGCGCAAGTAGCGATGTTAACCTTGTTAGAAGCAGACACCAAAGAATTGATGAAATCATATTCTGCGAGCAAAGTGAAAGTAGGGGACAACGTAGATAAAGATGTGTTAGAAGGTGCTGGTGGCGTTCCATTCTGGCGTGTGATGAAAGAATTAACTTTGTTAGGATACTACACATCTGAAAAAGGCATCGAAGGTTCTTTCGAATACCATCCCGTTCCAGGTAAGTTTGAAGTCATTTCAAACATGAAGCCCGATCAAAAATCATTTGTTTATTAATCCCAAATCATACGAGAAATGAATCTTAATATAGATGCAATCAAGAGCCAAACGTTTGACGCTATCGTCATTGGATCCGGTATTTCGGGTGGTTGGGCTGCAAAAGAATTAACAGAAAAAGGCTTAAAAGTTGCCGTGATGGAACGTGGTCGTGAGATCAAACACATCGAAGGTTACGAAACAGCGATGAAAAATCCATGGGAATTCGACCACCGCGGTCGGCCAACTAACATGGCTGCCGAGGAATATTGGGCAGGGATGCGTACGGGTTATACGCCTAGCGAAGAGCATCGTTACTTATTTGAAAACGACAAGCAAAATCCATACATCGAGAAGAAAGGTGGATTCGATTGGATCCGTGCTTATCACACAGGAGGTAAATCGTTGTTATGGGGTCGTCAAACGTACCGTTGGAATCGCGAAGATTTCTTAGCGAATGAAAAAGAAGGTATCGGTACTCCTTGGCCAATCGGCTATGATGATTTGGCTCCTTGGTATGCTTACGTAGAGAAATTTGCGGGTATCTCAGGTCAAGCAGAAGGCTTAGACGTATTGCCAGATTCAGATTTCTTGCCGGCGATGCAGATGACTGCTCCGGAAGTTCACTTCAAAAATTCTGTGGATAAAAAATTAGGTCGTCCCGTGACAGTAGGTCGTGTGGCGCACTTAACAAAACCAGGTAAGCAACATACGGATCTAGGTCGTTCGTCTTGTAACTACCGTAACAAATGTATGCGTGGCTGTCCATATGGAGCTTATTTTAGCTCTTTGTCGGCAACTTTACCAGCTGCACAACGTACAGGTCGTTTAACGATGGTACACAATGCAATCGTCGCTGAAATTATCTACGATGAGAAATCGCAAAAAGCGAAAGGTGTTCGTGTAATCGATCAAAATACGTTAGAGTCCAAAGAATATTTCGCGAAAATCATTTTCGTGAACGCGGGCGCGATTGGGTCTACATCGATTATGATGAACTCGAAATCAAACCGTTACCAAAATGGTTTAGGTAATGATTCTGACCAATTAGGTCGTAACATCATGGACCACCATTTAGGAGTAGGTGCTTCGGCAACCGTAGAAGGCTTTGAGAAAGATTACATGTTCGGAAATCGTCCAAACGGATTATACATCCCGCGTTACCGTAACTGGGGCAAAGATAAGCGTGGATATTCTCGTGGATTTGGTTACCAAGGTGGAGCAAGCCGTGAAGGTTGGGGACGTGGTGTAGGTCAAGATGGCTTTGGTGCACAATTCAAAGAAAGCTTAACACATCCAGGACAATGGACAGTTGGTTTTGGTGGATTTGGTGAAATTTTGCCAGATCCAAACAACCGTTTTACACTAAGCGACCAAAAAGATAAGTGGGGTTTACCTGTACTTTCTTTTGAGGCTAACCTGGGAGAAAACGAATTGAAAATGCGTCAAGATATGATGAATGATGCTGCTGAAATGTTAGAAGCAGCTGGTTTCAAAAACATCAACGCATACAATAGCCAAACTACACACATCGGTTTAGGTATCCACGAAATGGGTACAGCTCGTATGGGTACTTCTGTGAAGAACTCGATTGTGAACAAGCACAACCAAGTTCACGAAGTGAAAAACGTATTCATGACGGACGGTGCTGCGATGGCATCTGCTTCTTGTGTGAATCCTTCCTTGACTTATATGGCTATGACGGCTCGTGCTGCCGACTTTGCTGTACGGGAATTGAAAAAAGGAAATCTATAAGATTGAATTAAAAAGTTTTAAGCCCGAGGCAGTTTGTCTCGGGCTTTTTGTTTTTGGGTGTTTTCTCAAATGGAAAATTTATTTCCTTTTTGTCAAATGATGTGCCATTGCATAAGTATATTAACCGAAATAGTGATAAATAAAGAAATATATAGGCAAAAGCATTGCGAATGTTCATGCATTTTTAAATATTCCCGAATGAAAAATTCACCTAACCCTAATCATCATGAAAACAAAACACCTTTTTTCAGTCCTCCTGATTAAATCCCGACAATCCAAACGGATGACCCAACAACAAGTTGCCTCTGCCGTGGGAGTCAGTCAAAGTGCTTACAATTATTGGGAATCCGGTAAACACTATCCAAATGCACAAAAACTCTACCATCTAACCCGTGTCCTCAGTATTCCCATCGATGAAATGATCGGAGTCTAGTTCTCGCAATCCTTGACGTTTTCCAGCGTCAAGGATTTTTTTTACCTTTAGGGTATGTTGATTTTCCGCTTTAGCTTTCTTATCGTTCTTTTAGCTTGCCTGCAAGCCTGTACGCCCGCCGTCCAAGAAAATGCAAAACCGGTCTTTTATCCTTGGGAGAAATACTTAACTGCCCAAATCGATTCCCTCAGTAAACATCCGCAATCGGTTCACAAAACCATTTTATTGGACGGGAAAAAAGAAGAAAAGCAACTCTCAACGATCGATTGGAAACAAGAATGGGCGATGTTTTTGCATGCCGACTTGAATAAACCGGCTGCAGCGACGAGTTACGATAATCTTTCCGAAGATGGTTTTGTTTGGTATTCACTAAAATCCAATGAAAACCTGGCTGTGAAGAAGTTATATATTCAATTGGATGCGCTGGACAGACCGGCGAAGGTTGAAATTGAAATCGAAGAAAAGAATTTTCTCTTCGAAACGCATAAGAAATTGAACATGAACTTCGTTGATGGGCGTGTGCAGACGTATTCGATTGATGGGTCCCAACAAATGCGCTGGATGTCTCCAACGCATTATCAATTAATGGGTGTATTACTCCCCAAATAACCCGCTCGACAAATAGCGATCCCCACGGTCGCAAATGATGCAGACAATAAGTCCTTCGTCTAATTCATTCGCCAAACGAATACTTGCCGCCACCGCGCCGCCACTACTCATTCCTCCAAAAACGCCTTCTACCTTCGCCATCCGACGGGTCATGGCCGTTGCTTCCTCCTCAGAAATGTCCATGATGCGATCTACGCGTTCCGGTTGGTAAATTTTAGGTCGGTAAGCCTCCGGCCACCTACGTATTCCGGGAATTTTCGAACCCTCTGTTGGCTGACATCCCACAATCTGAATGGCTGAATTCTGCTCCTTTAGATACATCGACGTTCCCATGATCGTCCCCGTTGTTCCCATCGAACTCACAAAATGAGTGACTAGCCCTTGGGTATCTCGGTAAATTTCTGGGCCTGTCGTTTTATAATGCGCCAAGTAATTATCCGGATTTTCAAATTGATTTAACAAGACGAAATTACCTGTAGCTGCTTTTTCAACCGCGTAATCACGCGCAGATTCGATGCTCTCGGTAAGTGTAACCTTTGCCCCAAATGCTTCCATCGTCAACACGCGTTCCCGCGTAGAATTAGCTGGCATGGCTAATTCGATTTCTAAATCATACAGTCGGGCAATCATCGCCAATGCAATTCCCGTATTACCCGAAGTTGCTTCGATTAATTGCATCCCGGGTTTAATATCTCCCCGTTGCAATGCGGCTTCAATCATGTTTTTGGCAGCACGATCTTTGACAGAACCGCCGGGGTTATTGCCTTCCAATTTACCCAATATGCGAACCTTGGGGTTATTGTGCAATTTATTCAAATCAACGAGGGGCGTATTGCCCACTAAATCCAATAAAGCTGCCATCTTATTCTTGAATGATTTTTTGATTTTCCTGATGATAAATTTTCGTGTTGGCCGCCACACTGCGTGTCAACCACACGTTTCCGCCAATGATGGAGTTTGCACCAACGACTGTATCTCCTCCAAGAATTGTTGCGCCGGAATAAATAACGACTCCATTTTCAATGCTGGGATGACGCTTCGTTGATGCCATCGATTTGTCTACGGAAAGTGCGCCTAGCGTTACACCTTGATAGATTTTCACTCTTTCTCCAATTACACAGGTCTCCCCAATCACAATACCTGTTCCATGATCCATGAAAAAGTATTGACCTATTTGAGCGCCAGGATGTATGTCAATTCCTGTTTTGGAATGGGCATATTCCGTTAAAATCCGGGGAATTAAAGGTACTTTCTCCTCGTGTAAACCATGCGCTAATCGATAAAATGCCAAGGCATAAAATCCCGGATATGTACGAATAACTTCATAATCTGTCGTCGCCGCGGGATCCCCATTCACCATGGCCTCAACATCCGTCAAGAGCAGTTGATAAATCCCAGGAATGCGCTCCATGTACCTCGATGTGATATTTTGGGGCGTGTCCACTAATTTATCTGCCATGTCATGTAGCAAGCTTTCCAATCCATTTTCAATGGATTCCCAGACTAATCGCAGATCCTCGGCTTGACATAGTTGTTTACGCGCCTGCTCGGGGAAAAGGGTTAGTACGATTTTGGTAAACAGCTTTTTTATATCAGACGTCGCCGGGAACGATTCCGTGTTGACATGACGATCCAAGATTTCAGCTAAGAATTTTTCAGGTAACATAGGCTTTACGTAAATCGGGTTTGACAAAGTGGATGTGCCATGACAGCATCCGTTTGTACGCTGGTTTCTAATGTATGGATGACAATTTCTTGAATTTGTTCTGCTGGCCTTTGGTGCAAACCATGTACATAGGCTTTATCATAATAATTCAAGGTAATCGCAGCTACTTGGGTGAAATCATTTACTTCCAAAGCCTCCATGGCACTTTTGTAGAAATCACCCCCTAGGCGTTTTTTGATTTTTCCTACCGCATGGGCAAGATCCTCTTTGGGATAATGTGCATAGACTTCAACCAAATAAGGAAGTCGGTATTCCGCCGCGATATCCAAAAACAATACAGGTGCAGCACGAAGTTGTGTATATAACCCCAAAGGCATAAATACTTGTCCGATGTGCCTACTTTCATCTTCTATCCAAATAGGCTTGCTGTAGTCCATTTGTCGGAGCTGCGCAACAACTTCGTTCTCAAAATGCTCACTTGTAGGCTGTGGCGCTAGGCCTAAGTGCCCAAATACCGACCCGCGGTGATGGGCTATTCCTTCTAAATCGATGACCTGCGCACCGCGCTTTTGCATCTCGAGTAAAATATCGGTTTTTCCACTGCCTGTTTTACCGCCTAAAACCACGAAAGGAATCTTACGTTCAAATTCACTTAGGACATAATTACGGTAAGCTTTGTAGCCGCCAACTAGAATTTTGACCTTTAAGCCTGCGGTTTCAAACAACCAAGCCATGCTTCCAGAACGCATGCCTCCACGCCAACAATGAACAAGGATGGTATTGTCCACGGCGAGTTTCTTGGCCTTCTTCACCCATTGAGCCATTTTAGGCCCCACGAATTCTAGTCCTAGCTCGATTGCGGCGTCTTTCCCAACTTGCTTATAGGTTGTTCCTACGCGGGCACGTTCTGCATCATCAAAAATCGGAAAGGAAAGGGCACCAGGAATGTGTGCTCGCAGATACTCTCCAGGGGAACGAACATCCAAAATAGGATATTGATCCGCTGCCGTTAAAAATGCCTCAGGACTTAGTTTTTCAGGCATCT
>CALLKB010000122.1 GCA_938008575.1 uncultured Cytophagaceae bacterium
GGTTCAGGCTGGGGAGTTAATGCAGTTTGGAGATACCAAGATCAATTTGTTTGGCAATCATCGATTGTTAACCAAGTGGTTAATCAATCTCAACAAAGTTTAATCCCTGCATTTAATACATTGGATGCGCAGGTTAGCAAGAAATTGTCTGGCTTGAAGTCGATCTTAAAAGTAGGTGCTACGAACTTATTTGGTACACCATATACAACAGGTTGGGCTAACCCAACAGTTGGAAGTATGTACTATGTGAGTATTACATTTGATGAGTTATTGAACAAATAAGATAATCTCATTTTTCTTGAGGCTGCCCCGAAAAGGGCAGCCTCTTTTTTTGTACCTTTATGGATTGAATTTTAAGGAAAAGGCATGGACTTAACGGGTTTTTCACATATTGAGGTATTAGGTGCTCGGGAGCACAATTTGAAAAATATTGATGTTTCCATTCCTCGGAATCAATTGGTCGTCGTGACGGGAATTTCGGGTTCCGGGAAGTCTTCTTTGGCATTTGATACGATTTATGCTGAAGGGCAACGTCGCTACATGGAAAGTTTTTCTGCTTATGCCCGTTCGTTTTTGGGCAATATGGAACGTCCGGATGTTGATAAAATTGAAGGCTTGTCTCCGGTGATTTCCATTGAGCAAAAAACGACTTCCAAAAATCCACGATCTACGCTGGGGACCGTTACAGAAATTTATGATTTCTTACGCCTTTTATATGCGCGTGCCTCAGAGGCTTACTCGTATCTGAGTGGCGAAAAGATGGTGAAGCAGTCGGTCGACCAAATCATCGGAACTTTATTGTCTCAATTTGCCAACGGGAAAGTTGTTTTGCTAGCCCCCGTCGTGAAAGGCCGCAAAGGTCATTACCGCGAATTGTTTGTTCAAATTGCTAAATGGGGATATACCAAAGTGCGTGTGGATGGAGAAGTGATGGATATCGAGCCCAAAATGCAATTAGACCGATTTAAGGTGCATGATATAGAGGTGGTGGTCGATCGCTTAGTGATTACGGAAGATGAGCGGGTTCGTTTGTCACAGAGCTTACAAACGGCCATGAATGTGGGTAAGGGGCAAGTTTTCGTTTTGGATGCTGCGGATAAGCTGCATTACTTTTCTCAAACCTTAATGGACCCTAAGACGGGGTTGTCTTACGATGAGCCTGCGCCAAATACTTTTTCTTTTAATAGTCCTTATGGCGCTTGTCCTTGCTGTTCTGGCTTAGGCGTTGTCGAAGAAATTACGGAGGAGTCTGTTATTCCAGATACTTCGTTAAGTATTTTGCGTGGTGCCATTGCCCCGATTGGAGAATATCGGGAATTGTGGATTTTTAAGCAGTTGGAAGTGTTGCTTAAGCCTTATCAGGTCAGTTTGTCTACACCAATTGCGAAGTTTCCACGTGAGGCGGTTGAGGTCATGTTATTTGGTACGGATGAACCTGTACCCGTGCCATCGAAGAAATATGTTGGTTCTGATTGGAATTCAAAATATGATGGAATTATTAATTTTTTAAAGCGTCAGCAGGAGAGTGGGTCGGAGAAAACTCAAGATTGGTTACGGGATTTTTTAGTCATTAAAACATGTCCGGAATGCAAGGGCTATCGTTTGAAAAAAGAGGCATTGCATTTTAAGATTGACGGGAAGCATATTGGAGAATTAGCCCAAATGGATATTGCCGAGCTTTCGCTTTGGCTAGAAGATGTGGATTCGCGCATCTCGGAACGTCAATTACAAATTGGTTCAGAGGTGTTAAAAGAAATCAGGAAACGTGTTTCTTTTTTGACGCAAATCGGTTTGACTTATTTGACTTTGGACCGACCGATGAAGACATTGTCAGGTGGGGAATCCCAACGAATTCGGTTAGCGACTCAAATCGGAACGCAATTGGTTGGCGTGCTTTACATCATGGATGAGCCTTCGATTGGATTGCATCAGCGGGACAATGAGAAGTTGATTCAGGCCTTAAAGGATTTGCGCGATTTGGGTAATTCGGTATTGGTCGTAGAGCATGATAAAGATATGATGCTGGAGTCGGATTATATTTTAGATATTGGACCGGGTGCAGGCCGACATGGCGGGCAGGTGATTGGGTCTGGGACTCCAGCGGAGTTTGTGAAATTAGGTACGCCGACAGCGCAGTTTTTGAATGGTACTTTGGCGATTAAGGCGCCCGCAGTTCGTCGTTCTGGCAATGGCCACATGATCGAATTGAAAGGGGCGTCTGGAAATAATTTGAAGGGCGTTTCGGTGTCATTTCCTTTGGGGAAATTCATCACGGTGACGGGCGTTTCGGGATCTGGTAAATCGACTTTGATACATGATACCTTGGTGTTGAAACTGAAACAACACTTTGATCGCTCTAAAAGAGATCCTTTGCCGTTCAAATCGATTACGGGTTTAGAAAACATTGATAAGATTATCGAGGTCGATCAGTCCCCGATTGGGCGCACGCCGCGTTCGAATCCAGCTACGTATACGAATATGTACACAGATATTCGAGCATTGTATTGTGAGTTGCCGGAATCGAAGATTCGAGGTTACAAAGCTGGCCGATTTAGTTTTAATGTGAAGGGCGGTCGATGTGAGGATTGTGAAGGTGCGGGTCGGAAGAAGATTGAGATGGAATTTTTGCCAGATGTTTTGGTTGAATGTGAAACGTGTAAGGGAAAGCGATTTAATCGGGAGACACTAGAAGTTCGTTTCAAAGGCAAGTCAATTTCTGATGTGCTTGATATGACGGTGGAGCAGGCATTGGAGTTTTTTGAACACCAACCTCGTATTCATCGCCGAGTTCAAACCTTGTCGGAAGTTGGATTGGGTTATATTACTTTAGGTCAACACGCCACGACTTTGTCGGGAGGAGAAGCCCAACGGGTGAAGTTGGCAGAAGAATTGTCCAAAAAAGATACAGGCAAGACCTTGTATGTATTGGATGAACCAACGACCGGATTACATTTTCAGGATGTAAAGTTGTTGTTAGATGTTTTACAGAAGTTGGTAGATAAGGGCAATACCGTCTTGATTATTGAGCATAATTTGGATGTAGTTAAAGTATCCGATTATGTGATTGATATGGGACCAGAAGGAGGTAATGCGGGTGGTAAATTGGTTGCATCGGGTACTCCAGAGGAAATTTGTAAGGTGAAGGGGAGTGAGACGGGAAGGTTTTTAAAGAAGGAGATGTAGGGTAAACGCTGCCGGGGTCGCAGACCCCGGCAGCGTTACCGCTCAAACGACTTATATTCAAAATTATTCTATCAATAACTTGGATATCTTTTCTTCAGTGGAAGTATCCGTTTCGTGAAATTTTTCAAATATTGCCTGGTTGCCAAAAAAGTTTAGTCCTTCTTTTTTGTTGATAATTCTAGGTTTAAATTTTAAATACTCCTGATATGACGAGTATGGATAGAATTCATAGTTTCCATAAATTTCATGCTTTACGGGGTTTAAATGGATGTATTTGATTAAATGCGTCAGGTAGATTAAGGATTCCACAGGTTTTCTTCTGAAGGGTGATTCAAATAATCCGCCAGTTCGATCCGTTGCTCGATTGAACATTTGTGCATGTGAGTTCATGATATTTCCTAATGTTCGACTTATGAAAAGCCCAACGCGACCCTTGGGTTTAGGTAGAAGTTTTAGGTCAGTCAGTTTATCAATTTCTTCATAGGTTTTAATGCGGACTAGCAAATGAAAATGGTTTCCTAATAAACAGAATGCATAGGTGTCTACGTAGGGACTAACCTTCTTTTGGTACTTCCAGAGAAATGATCTGTAATGTTTGTCTGAAAGAAATATGGGTTTTTTATCAATACCGCGGGTATAAATGTGGAACACCTTATTTTCGATTAGTGGTTCAGTGAAATTTTTCATCTTTTTTTTCATTGAAATTCGGAATATGGTTTTTCACTTGATTGAAATAAATAGATAAAAATTATCATGATTTTGATTTTTTTCTCTCATGAATTTGAGGTAGTTTGGTGATGGATTTTGGTAACGCTGCCGGGGTCGCAGACCCCGGCAGCGTTTACCCCCGAACACAATCAACATGACTCAAATAAGCTTCATCGCCATCCTACTAGCCATGGGCTATCTGATCGCCCGGCGTTTTGGACAAATTGCAAAAACCATACACCTAGCAAAACCTATACACATTACAAATTCAAAGGAACGCTGGAAACGTGTTCTGTTGCTTGCATTGGGGCAAAAGAAGATGTTTGAGAAGCCTTTTGTAGGGGCAATGCACCTATTAATTTACCTCGGATTCATCCTAATCAACATTGAAATTCTAGAAATTATCCTCGATGGAATCCTCGGAACGCATCGAATTTTCGCTCCATTTTTAGGAAATCTTTACCCCGTAATTATCAATTTTTTTGAAATACTCGCTGGCGGGGTGGTCGTGGCATGTGTCGTATTTATCGCCCGTCGATTAAGCAAAAGTATCAAACGACTGGACGCTGCAAGCCACCGCGAATTACAAGGCTTTCCCGTAAAAGACGCCCTACAAATTCTAATCATCGAATTGGTCCTCATGAGTGCCTTATACTTGATGAACGCAGCTGACCCCGAGCAATCCTTCATCATTTCAAAACACCTTAAGTCCTGGTTGCCTAACGAAAACCTACATAGCATAGAACAAGTAGCTTGGTGGATTCACATTATTGGAATTTTGTCGTTCGCGCTATATGTGACTTATTCGAAGCATTTGCATATCTTTTTCGCCTTTCCTGCGGTGTATTATTCGAATATTGAATCAAGTGCTCAAATGTCTGACATGCCCCATGTAACGAATGAGGTAAACATCATGCTAGGGAAACCCGGTGAGCCAAGCAATCCGGATTTGAAATTTGGGGCACAAGACATCAAAGATTTAACGATCAAAAATGCCTTAGATGCCTATAGCTGCACGGAATGCGGACGCTGTACGGAACAATGCCCAGCGAATCAAACCGGCAAAGCCTTGTCTCCTCGTAAAATCATGATGGACACGCGCGATCGTTTGGAGGAGTTACAAAAGGACCCTAATTCCACGAATGTTTTGTTGGGTAATTACATTTCAGCTGAAGAATTACGTGCTTGTACCACTTGTCAAGCCTGTGTTGAAGCCTGTCCGATTCAGCTATCCCCACTAGAAATTATTTTGGCATTACGTCGCTACCAAATCATGGAACAGTCCGACGCCCCTGGTGCGTGGAATGCCATGTTTGCCAACATAGAAACCAATCAAGCTCCTTGGAAATTCAATCCAAGTGACCGTTTAAACTGGGCCAAATCATGAAAAAAACACTAATCGTTCTTGTTGTTTTAGTAGCCTTGTACGCCGTAGGGCCTCATCCGGATGCGCCCACCTTACCTGGACCATCATGGACTAATATCCCGAACGAGCCTGCAGCCATAACCTCATTCTTACAAGCAAAAGAAGCCCAAAATGGCAATTTGAAGCCAGATAATGAGGGGCAAATCATCTACGCGGATTCGGCAAATCCCCAAAAGACGAAAACCGTTGTGCTTTATGTTCACGGTTTCTCCGCTTCGCCTATGGAAGGAAATCCTTTGCACAAAGCCATTGCAAAATCCTTGCATGCGAATCTAGTTTTAGCTCGTATCGAAGACCATGGAGAATTCCCTACGGACTCCACCATGGCGAAGGCAAGTGCTGATAAATTCTATCAAAGCGTCGAAAACTACTATGCTCTCGCGAAAAAATTAGGGGATGAAGTTATCGTTTTAGGTACTTCTTTCGGAGGTGCAATGTCCTTGGTTCTTGCGACTAAACACCCAGAAATAAAGGCTTTGATGTTGTATGGGCCGTGTATTGCGATTAAAGATCCAACAGCGCCATTGGTTGATAATCCTTGGGGATTGCAATTGGCGCGCGCGGTGATGCGTTCTGATTTCCGCGACATTCCATCGGTTAGCTCTGGACACAAGAATTTTTGGAGCTTGCATTATCGCCTGGAAGGTGTCGTCGCAATTCAAAATTTCTTAACGCATGAAATGACGGATGCAACATTTGAAAAGGTGAAGGTTCCTGTATTTTTAGGCTATTACTACCAAGATGAAACGCATCAAGATAATGTCGTTTCCGTGCAAGCCATGCGTGATATGTTCCCTAAACTGGGTAGTAAAATTAAAAAAGAACAGGCATTTCCTTTGTCGGGTTACCACGTCATAACCTCTGATATCTTAGGAAAACGTGTCGATTTACCCATTCAAGCTTCCCTTGATTTTATTCACAAGCTATGACCCCACAATTGATTTTATACGCGGTACCTTTTTTCCTCCTAACGGTTTTATTCGAATCGTGGCTGGCATATAAAGAACACCGTGATTTTATTGAGGCTAAAGATTCCCTAACTTCCATTGGGCTTGGACTAGGGAATTTAGCTGTCGGTATGATTACCAAAAGCCTTGCATACGTTACCTATTTCTATGTATATGACCATTGGCGTTTGGCCGATTTTCAATTCAATTGGTGGCCGGTTTGGGTATTTGCATTTTTAGCGGAAGACATGACTTATTATTGGGTACACCGCATTTCGCATGAAGTTCGATTTTATTGGGC
>CALLKB010000123.1 GCA_938008575.1 uncultured Cytophagaceae bacterium
CAAAGCTTCTGCCAAAGGCTAGTTGATCAAAGTCAACTTGATCAATTCTTGATTTCGAGATGGGTTCAATGTGGATTTGCATACGTTCTATATTAATTTATTTGCCTGAATTCCAAGGAATTTCAGGTATACCTAGGCTATGATGTAAAAAACGGCACACCATAAATAAGTAATCAGATAATCGATTTAAGTAGGCCATTGCAATTTCGTAATCCGTATGTTCGGTGGCTTGCACCCAACGAATCAGACTACGTTCGGCGCGCCGACAAACCGTGCGGGTAATCTGCGCAATAGCAATAGTTTGATGTCCCCCAGGAAGGATAAAAAAACGCATCGGGCTTAATTGCGCGTCGAGTGTGTCAATGTTTTCCTCTAAGGCTACTATATCCTTTAATGAAATTAACTCCATATTGCCAAGCGCCTGCTTCGAGTCACTGGCGACATGAGCCCCTAATACGAACAAACTCGATTGAATGGCTTGCAATTTATTGGCTAAATCCGCATCAACGTGACAAATCAATAAGCCGATATGTGAATTTAACTCATCGATATCCCCAATGGCCTCCAAACGAAAATCGGATTTCGATAACCCAATTCCATCTGCCAAACGGGTAAAGCCCTTATCACCTTGTTTCGTATAGATTTTCATATTTACAAAAATAGTTTTTTCGGCCTTGAATCCAAAGGAAAGCCCATATTTATCAAAAAACAAGAAAGATTAGGCAATCGCGTGCTTATGAACTAATTTTGAGGATATTTTTGAATCCTATGTCAATCGATTATTTCGTTTCGCGTGCTTGGCGCATAGTTTCCATGGTTGCCTTTGGCATTACCTTATTATTCGTTTATCGTGGATTACCAGATCCTGCAGCCGTACATTTCGGCGAAACAGGTCGAGGAGATGGATTTTTGCCCAAAGAAGAAATCTTTTATTTGTCGGCCGGCATCGTAACCGTACTCAATGTTTTAGCCTTATTACTGATCAAAAGTGTCGCCAATGTTTCCGAGCAAGTTTGGGGAAAAGTATTCCAAATTTTCGCTAGCAAAGGGGATGCGACGATTAAAGCCACATTGACTAATTGGTTGCATTTCTTGCCAGCCCTGATTAATACGTATTTGATTTTGGTATTCCGGGTATTACTCTTGTTAAATGACCAGCGCACCTATGATTCAGACTATACATATATCCCAAAACTAGGAATCGTCTTGATTCTTGTTTGGTTGTTATACTTGCCGATTCGACTATTTTTATCACCGACGCATAGCCCAGAAGAAGCATGATTTCCAACATGCCCGACATTTCGATTCAGGCGTTTGATTACGAATTACCCGATTCTTATATCGCTTTTTTCCCGAGCCAGCAGCGTGATGAATCGCGTTTGCTCGTTCACCGTTCAGGGATTAGCAGCCATCATTCTTTTCAAAACCTACCTGAATTAGTTCCAACAGATAGCCTTTTTATTTTCAATAATACAAAGGTCATTCCGGCGCGCATTCAATTACAGAAAGAAAGTGGCACGACCATTGAGATTTTCTTATTGAAGCCTTTGGCCGACAACATCGCGACGCAACAAGTTATGGAGCAGCGCGGAGAGATCATTTGGGAATGTTTGGTGGGTAATAAAAAGCGTTGGAAAATAGGCGAAACGCTTACCAAAACAATTGAAATTGAAGGCAAAGAGGTAGATTTAAGCATCAATTGGCATGACCGAGAATTAAACCAAGTTCAGATTCAATGGTCAGGTGAACATACATTCGCAAGCATTTTGAATGAAATAGGTAAAATTCCTTTACCTCCTTATTTGGAGCGTGATACGGAATTATCGGATCAAGATCGCTACCAAACAGTATTTTCCAAAGAATTAGGAGCCGTTGCGGCACCTACAGCAAGTTTGCATTTTACACCTTCCATCATCGACCGCTTGGAAGCGAAGGGCATCCAAAAAAGTTTCCTAACCTTACATGTAGGGGCAGGAACATTTTTACCTGTCAAAGAGGATGAAATTCGAAATCATCCGATGCATCGGGAGCAGCTCATCTTTGAACGTACATTCATTAAGCAGTTAATGGAGCATCCAGGGACTTTTGTACCTGTGGGAACGACGGCACTTCGGGCAGTGGAAAGTTTATATTGGTCGGGGGTATGGCTCTACGAACAAAATGCCATTCCTACTGATGGCTTAATACTTCCTAAGGAATTCGCCTATCAAGATCGCACGGAGGTTTCTAAAACTGATGCCTTAGAAGCAATCTTACAATATATGGATGCAAATAAACTATCGAATTGGTTGGCCCAAACTGAACTTCTCATCATGCCATCCTATCGTTTTAGATTCTGCGATGCGTTGGTAACGAATTTCCACCAACCCAAATCAACTTTATTGGTACTCGTATCTGCATTGATTGGCGATGCGTGGAAGGACATTTACGAAGAAGCCAAGCAAGAAGGCTATCGTTTCTTAAGTTATGGGGATGCGTGTTTGTTTTTCAAAAAGGAAAAATAATTCCGAAGAATCATTATTTTTGTGGCCCAAGAAATTGGACGTTGGACGTTGGACGTTGGGCGCTGGACGTTGGACATTGGACGTTGGACGTTGGACATTGGACGTTGGATTTAAATATTATTAACCCCAGGTTTTAACCTGGGGACCCTAGGCTGAAGCCTAGGGCTATAAAACACAGGAAGATGAATTTCATTGAAGAATTGCGCTGGAGAGGCATGTTACAGGATATGATTCCGGGATTGGAGGATCAATTAGCCAAAGAGATGACCGTGGCATACATTGGTTTCGATCCAACTGCACCCAGTTTACATATAGGTAATTTGGCAGCAATTATGTTGTTGAAGCATTTTCAATTGTGTGGCCATAAGCCCATTGCTTTGGTAGGCGGTGCGACAGGAATGATTGGAGATCCATCTGGTAAGGCTGCGGAACGCGAGTTTTTATCGGAAGACACCTTGCGTGCAAATCAGATTGGCATTCAAAAGCAATTGGAAAAATTCTTGGAATTTCATGCGGGAGCTAATTCGGCGGAGGTAGTTAATAATTATGATTGGTTTAAGGAATTCAGCTTTTTGGGATTCTTAAGAGAGGCTGGAAAGTTTTTGACGGTCAATTATATGATGTCGAAAGACTCGGTTAAGAAGCGTTTGGAAACCGGTATTTCATTTACGGAATTTTCTTACCAATTATTACAGGGTTACGATTTTTACCATTTATATAAGACGAAGAATGTCCGATTACAAATGGGCGGTTCGGATCAGTGGGGAAATATTACGACGGGTACGGAAATTATTCGTCGGAAAGAAGGCCATGATGAAGACGCGACAGAGCGTGCGGCATTTGCATTAACGACACCTTTAGTAACAAAGGCGGATGGAACGAAATTTGGCAAATCTGAATCGGGCAATGTGTGGTTAGATGCTGAAAAGACGAGCCCTTATGCATTTTACCAATTTTGGTTGAATGCAGCGGATGCGGATGTGCCTCGTTTGATACGTGTATTTACCTTATATACGAAAGAGCAGATTGAGGAATTAGAGAAGCAGCATGCGGAGGCTCCACATTTACGCATTTTACAAAAGGCCGTTGCTGAAGAAGTAACGACACGTGTACATGGAGCGGAAGTATGTGCTTTAGTCATTGAGGCCTCTACCCTATTGTTCTCCAAAGATGCGGTTGAATTAATTGCAGGTGCATCGGAAGCATTATTAGGCCAATTACCTATTCATGAAGTATCGGCGACCTTAATAGCAGAATGTAAAAACCTGACGGATTTAATAAGTGTAGGTACGGACAATTTAATTTTCCCTTCCAAAGGAGAAGCCCGTAAGGCGATCCAAAACAATGCCATTAGTGTGAATAAAGTAAAAGTAACGGATCCGAATTCAGCGTTAGATTTTGAAAAGATTCGTGGTCAATATTTATTGGTGGGTAACGGAAAGCAGAAAAATTACATTTTATCCTTTAAATAGTTCAGCAAACAAGGCTTGAACAAAAAAAAGTGAAATTATTTTTGGGAGTGTGTTGGTAATTATAAATTATTCCTACATCTTTGCACTCCCAATCGCTAGGAAAAAGCTTCTAGCACATTAACGGAAGGGTTTGCTTGAAGGTTTCGGCTGGAGGGTGGATGTGGAAGTTGAAAGAGTTCTTTGACGTGTTGATAGAAATAAAGACGAGATTAATTC
>CALLKB010000124.1 GCA_938008575.1 uncultured Cytophagaceae bacterium
ATTCCAAACACACCATAATCCCCAGAGCCTTTAAGTCCATCATTAACTAAGGAGCTAAAAAGTTTACGTGTTTTGGTGGGAGCCCAGTAGAAAAACACACCTAAATCGCGTTCGTTGGAAACCGCACTATTGAGTGCGTCATTACGATCTAAAGGCAAGCGATTTTGACTGGACTGCATATTTTCAAAGCCGAAAGGCACTTTGCTTTGGCCTACACGAAAGCGAAATTCATTCTGTTTATCAAGACCTAAATCAAAATAGGCATCCCGTATTTGACCAAAATGTAAACTTGAAGAAGATGCGCTGCTTGCAAAATCTGGTTGGATATAAAAATAGACGCGCTCATTCACTTGGCCACTAAAAATAATGCGCAGTCGGCGAATAAAAAATCCTCCATTATCTCCAATACTTTTGTCACCTTGCTCCGACTTTAGATTTTCATTTGTTTCAAACAGTCGATTATATCGAACCTGACCATAGCCACGAATGCTGAAAGAATCATACCATTTTTTGACGGTTGGGGGTGTTTGAGCGGACGATTGAGCCTGCGTAACTAAAGACCAAAGCATAGCAATGGCCCCTAGCAATAGGGGTAATTTTTTCATATTTATATTGGTGTGAATCAAAATGGGGCATCTTACGATGCCCCGGGAAGTTTTATTATGCGATAATCCAGCGGAAAGAAACAAATAAGAGCGCGGACAATATGATTGTTACAGGCAGTGTCAATACCCAAGCAAGTACTATGCTTTTCACCGTTCCGCCTTGTAAATTTTTAATTCCACGGGATGCAACCATTGTTCCGGCGATACCTGAAGACAATACATGGGTTGTACTTACAGGCCATTTATAAGCCGTAGCTAATCCAATAGTTAATGATGCAATTAATTCAGCTGATGCTCCTTGTGCGTAAGTCAAATGGTTTTTACCAATTTTCTCACCAATGGTTACAACAATACGCTTCCAGCCAATCATAGTACCTAAACCTAAAGACAAGGCTACCATCCACATCACCCAGTTAGGAGCAAAATCAGTAACACCCGCCATTCCTGTACTTGAAGAGGCCCCAAACGTAAAGAAAGGAGCTTTGGAACCTGCAGTCGCTTTTTTCCAATCCACTTTATCAATTTCTGACAAGGCTACAGATTCACTTTCAATCAATTTTTTCGAATGTTTGTTGATCGTTAATGCCGCCTTACGAATCGCAAATTTTTGATCCGTTGAAAGGGTCGCTGGATTTAAGTTTTGTGCCGTAATGACAGCTAATTCAGCTGAAGATTTTTTCAATTGAGCTAGGCCATCACGTTCTTTTTCTGACAAAGGAATCGTATCGATTTTAGCCGAAATCGTTTGCACAGTAGCTAAACTCGACTTCACCATTTGCATATCTAATGTCGTATTAATCGCGAAATATCCTGGCAAGAAGGCGATCAAAATAACCATCACCAAACCGATGCCTTTTTGTCCATCATTTCTACCATGAAAGAAAGAAACAAGTGTACACGTGGCAATTAAAATAGAACGAATCCAAAGTGGAGGTGGCGATTTTTTCTTAGGCTCCTTAAAGATTTCTTTATTGGTTACCGATTTCTTTAAGATATACATAAGTATAATCGCTAAAGCAAAACCGAACAAAGGTGATAACAAAAGGGCTTGACCAATTTCGATTACTTTGTCCCAGTTCAAGGCAGAAATACCTTTGTTAGAAGCTTCAGGTAATAAAGCGTGACCTAAACCGATTCCAATAATGGACCCAATTAAGGTATGTGAACTAGATGCTGGGATACCAAAATACCAGGTCCCTAAATTCCACAAAATCGCTGAAATCAACAAAGAAAGGGCCATGGCCATCGAATGATAGACATTCGTATCAACGAGCAATTCGGTGGGGAGGAGTCCAATAATACTCATCGTAACCCCTACGCCTCCCGTCAAAAGGCCTAAGAAGTTCATAAATCCAGACCAAACTACGGCTTGAGTGGGCTTTAATGAGTGAGTATAAATAACGGTGGCTACTGCGTTTGCTGTGTCGTGGAATCCGTTGACGAATTCAAATGCACAAGCTGCGAAAAGACAGAAAAACAGTAGAAATACGAGTGTTGGGTCTAATCCAAACATGTTTTAAGGTTTATATTGGTGTTAATTGTTGCGCAAAAATAGTAAGTGCCCCTAAATCCAATGTTAAGGAATTGTTAACAACGTATTAACGAATCATTAATCGGGGCTATGCAATTCATTAAGGCCAATATTAAATTTTTAAATATCCCCGAAAACTTAACATCATTTAATTTTTTTTACTGAATTGTTTCTATAAGTTTAAGATCTACCAAAAAATAAAGTCATGAGTGAAGATAATAAAAAACTAACGGAGCAAATCGCACAAAGCATTTTGCCTAAATTAAAGGGTCTTACTGAAAAGAATGCCAAGAAAGTACTTCAAGAAACGACAAAATCTGTTTCCTCCATTGTTAAAAAGTACAGCAAACTAATCGCTAAGCAGGAGAAAGACAAAGAGAGAGCGAAGCAAGATCGGAAGAGCACACGTCTGAACTC
>CALLKB010000125.1 GCA_938008575.1 uncultured Cytophagaceae bacterium
ATTGCCAAACAGAAGGATCCTGATATTATTATCGATCAGGTGAATACGTCGGCATCGAAGACGACACCTGTACTTGAAGATGCTTATATTATTGTTTACAAGGATAGTACGGAAGCGAGCGATGTTGAAGATGATGTTAATGAATTGGAGCTAAATGAGAACGTCAAAACAAAGCATGTTTACAATAAGGTATTCAACGGATACTCAGCCATTTTATCCCCTTCAGCTTTGGAAAAAGTCAAAAAGAATCCCAAAGTTGATTATGTAGAAAAGGATCAGGTTATGCGTATAAATACTCAAGTTTTGAATCCAACTTGGGGTTTGGATCGCATCGATCAAGTTAGTTTGCCTTTGAGTACAACATATTCTTATGTATCGGCGGGTACTGGCGTAGATGCCTACATCATCGATACGGGGATTTTAGTAAATCATTCCGATTTTGGACCTAGGGCCATTGGAGGATTTTCTTCGATTGGTACCTCGACGAATTGGATTGACCAAAATGGACATGGTACGCACGTAGCTGGTACAGTTGGTGGAAATATGTATGGAGTTGCTAAAGATATTAAGTTAATAGCTGTCCGAGTTTTAGATGCAGCAGGTTCAGGTACTACCTCGGGTGTAATTGCTGGTATCAACTGGGCGATTAGTCACCATACAACTAGACCTGCCGTAGCGAATATGTCTTTAGGTGGTGGGGCTTCTTCTGCATTGGATTTAGCAGTTAATAATGCAATCAAAGACGGAATTGTCATGTGTGTAGCAGCTGGAAACAATTCAGCGGATGCAGGAAGATATTCTCCTGCGCGTGTTACTGCTGCGATTACTGTTGGTGCAACGGGAGCCTATCCTACCTTAGGTATTAATTATGATGCCATGGCTTCTTATTCCAATTATGGTTCGGTAGTTGATATATTTGCTCCGGGAACTTCGATTCAATCGGATTGGATTACGTCAACTGGTGCAACTGCGCTATTGAGTGGTACATCGATGGCAACGCCTCATGTGACAGGTGTTGCGGCATTGTATTTAGCCCAAAATCCTTTGGCTTTGCCTGCCCAAGTTCAGACCTATCTTAAAAGTTCGGCAACGAAAAATAAAATTTCGGGTTTGAAGGGTACAACCACGAATTCCTTATTGTTT
>CALLKB010000126.1 GCA_938008575.1 uncultured Cytophagaceae bacterium
AAGACATCGATGTAATCTGCGAGGTTTTCTTTCGCAATAATGGGCAACATTTCGTGAATGATTAATTCGATGTATCCGCGTTTATTTTCTTTAAATTCCTGAGGATAAGCATGTGCTCCCAAAAAGGTTGCTTTGATGGTAATTGGCATAGATGCTTTGAGCCGTTTAATCACCCGTAACATTTTCAATTCCCCTTCTAGTGATAAGCCATAACCTGATTTTATTTCGAGTGCACCTGTTCCGCTTTGAATGATCTTGTTTATACGCTTTTTTGCTGCTTCAAATAAATCATCTTCCGCCATTTCACTCAATTTTCGAGCAGAATTCAAAATCCCTCCACCTTTAGCGGCGATTTCTTCATAGGTGAGTCCATGAATGCGGTCTACAAACTCTTCCTCTCGTGTTTTTGCGAATACGGCATGCGTGTGGGAATCGATAAATGCTGGCAGGACAAAACACCCATCTGCATCGATCACTTCAACCCCTCTCCAATCGAGAATTCCTTCCCATTCTTCCATGGTGATTTAGCTACTGAATGGGTGGTATATTTAGAAGGATAAAGGGCAAAACCATCATGATGCTTTGCAGTAAGAATCAAACCTTTCATCCCGGCAGCCTTTGCAATTCGAACCCATTGATTGCAATCCAATGCCGTTGGGTTGAATAATTTAGGATCTTCTTTTCCTTCGCCCCATTCTACATTCGTAAACGTGTTCATGTTAAAATGAACAAATCCATAATAGGACAATTCTTGCCAAGCCAATTGCTTTGCATTCGGGATAGGGTAGACGGGCTTAATTGTTTGACTAAATGAATATTGGAATCCACAAGCCAACAAAAACAGGATAAGTTTAATTCGCATGATATAAAAGTGCATTTTCAAAGAGTTTAATGGATTGCGTTGGAATCGCACGGAATAAAGGGTTGAATCCAAACCAAATATAATTTCCAGCACCTAATCCGTAATTTGCCATCCACAAGCTATTATTAACTTGTTTTTTTACCTGATTACCAACAAATCCGTAAATCTGAGCGGAGCTATTTGTTTTGACAATTGATTTCCATTGGGTATGTGGCTTTATTAATCGTTCCGCTTGATTCAAAATAATTATTTGGTCCTGATTGATTCCAAAAGCCAAAGGATGCGATTTTTCTACTTGGCCTACCAATAAATTACCGGTCAATGTTTTGGAGATTTCATGTCTCTCTGAATCTTCATAAGGTGTTTGATTCACTAAACTATCCTTTAATTCTTTTTCAAAAAGCGCAATTTCCTTATCGGAAATGAAACTAGTAGCCTTTTCAAAAAGAATAACTTGTCCACCTTTCTTTACATAATCATCCAATAAAGTTTGTTGGCTTTTTGCAAGTTCAGCCGACTTCCCATTGGGGATTATGATATGGCTATAATCACTTAAATTCGCCCGAAATAGCTGTGTTAAAGGCACAAAGCTAGGTTTCAAAAGCATATTCTTCGTTAAATGATAAGCCAATTCACCTTGTTGGTTTACATCAAAACTAGGATCGACCACAACAGCAATGCGTGAAGTTTTCACTTGAATAAAATGCGTTGAGCCTAAATCTGCTCCCGATTCAGAACGGTATGACCGAATACCCTTCAACGCAATATGCGCCGAATTAGCTGCTTCAGCTAAAGGTTCCCAAGATCCTCTTTTCTTTAGTACCCAAAGGTAACCCGGTGCATAATCCGTTCCTTCAAAACGAACTTGCTTATCATTAAAAACCACTAAATAACCCTTTGAAATCAAGGTATTAGCAAATTGAATTGACTTCGCGTCCGATTTAAATACATAAGCTACATGCGCTTCATCAATTGATTGATTCAACCAGCTGCTTTCCTTGCAATCAACTCCAGTCAAGCGCTCCTTAATTCCATAGGCGCGAATTCCGTGTAATTGGAATAAATTCCACGCTGTAATGTCGTAGGTTAAAGAATCCTCTAAAACCGGGGTAGGGTCCAAAAGTGCTTGAATCATCGGTGCCGCTGATTGATACGCTGAAATAAGCAAATCACCGGAGGACGCTTTATAAACTTGATTTTTTTGATCCTGAAAAGAGAAAGCATTGAACGTACCGTCCTTGTCCACTTGGCTCAATTGAATACGATTGGATTTTAATAAACGAATCAATTCTGCTGATTTACCTATGTCAGCTTGAGGTATTACATAAGATTTGTAAAGGTTAGTTGGTGTATTTCGTGCATTCGCATGATTTTGATAGAAACTAGCCTTTACCTGTTCATTATTACTAAGAGACCATTCCACCAAATTGACGGCTAATGCACGATGATGGCGCACACGATCAACAAAACGTATCGTATCTCCATTCGATTTTTGAGCTTGCAAGCCCCCACGAATTCCACCTTGTTCTAATGTCATTCCTAGAGCACCATTTAATACAGGATAGGTATCGCCATAACCTGGATAAAACAAATCATAAATTTCAGATGTAAAATAAGGCCATTTATTTTGATCAAACAATTTAGCAAATGACTGACCTACAGATGATTGCAATGCCAAAGTTGAATTAGAAATAAACTTCAAATAAGGTTTGGCTGCTGGTGGGAAATAGTACGAATGCTGAAAGCTTTGTTCATGAAAATCGGCATGTAACATAGGTAACCAAGACTGAAAAAAGGCTAAACGTTGTTTCGTCTCTACTTGCGTCTGCCAAACCCAATCCCGGTTCAAATCAAATGAAAAGTGATTATATCGACCCGAAGTAGCACCTTCAAAATGCTCTTGGTCATTTGGATCTGCATTTCCGCCCGCTGTAAAATTTCTACGATTGTATTGAGTTACATAAGCATCCCGACCATCCGGATTAATGCATGGGTCCATTAATACAACAAAATCCTTTGATGAATTCATCAATAGACCGCCATCTTTCACCAAATCATAAATCGCACCTAAAGCCGCTTCTGATCCGGCTGCTTCGTTTCCATGAACATTAAAGGATAAATTAATAATAACAGGTAATTCATTGCTCGGCTGTATTTTTCCCTCAATTACTTGTTGGTGAATAGATTTCACCTCATCCAATTTGGCCAATAAATGTGGATTTGTTAAAGTCAAAATACCCAATTCCCGGCCTTCGTTTGTTTTCCCGTAAGATTGCCAACGTGCCATAGAAGGACGCTGTGAGGCCACATGTTTGCAATAATCAACTAATTGGTAGTGGTAGGTAAAGCGTGTTCCGAGCGGATATCCTAAGAATTCGTCTGGACTTTTTAGTTGGGCCATACCCATAAAAGAAAAAAGACAAGCGAATACGGAAAGAAGAAATTTCATGAAATAGATTTAGTTTGTTAAGTGTTTTAAAATTAAGGAAAAAAGAAGGTAAATTGAAAGGACTTTTGACTTTACCTATTAAACTTATTCACATGGCATTACCTTCATCAGATCAGAACTCCGTTCATGTTCATGCTGACAACAAAACCAACTATACCATTCCATTAATACTTGTAACAAGTTTGTTTTTCCTTTGGGGCCTAGCGAATAGTTTAAATGGAACACTAGTCAAGCAATTCCAAACGGCTTTGGATCTCCAACGATGGCAAGCCAACATCGTTGAAACGGCATTCTATTTAGGCTATTTTGTCATGGCATTACCTGCGGGAATCGTGATGCGAAAATATGGTTATAAAATGGGGATACTGCTCGGCCTAGTCTTGTATGCTGCGGGAGCCTTCCTTTTTTATCCTGCTGCTGATGTAAGATCTTATTCATTTTTCCTTATTGCCTTATTTATGATTGCAAGTGGCATAGCCTTTTTGGAAACTGCTGCTAATCTGTACGTAACTGTATTGGGTGATCCAGCCAAAGGAGATTTTCGCTTAAATTTTGCGCAATCTTTTAATGGAATGAGTATCATTTTAGGTCCTGTGATTGGAGGATTTTTCATTTTCTCTGATAAAGAATATAGCAGGGAAGTACTAGCAGCCATGCCAGTAGCTGAATCTGAAGCCATTCGTGCAGCCCATGCAGCATCCGTCCAAAGTCCCTATTTAATCATTGGTTGCGTCGTAACATTTGTAGCTATTTTATTCGCACTTACGAAAATGCCTGAATTAAAATCTGCCGAAGAACAGAACTCAAATGTGCGAATTAAAAACTTGCTAAAGCATAAGCATTTAGTGTTGGGAATCATTGCCCAGTTTTTAAACATAGGTGCTCAAGTTACTCTGTGGGGCAATTTTGTTGATTTGAAACTAGATTATGCGCCAGATACCAACTTATGGATTGTTGAGAAAATATATCAAATCTCATCGGGGATGTCGGCTACCCAAATGGCCAGTTTTCATGCCTCATTCGCATTTATTCTATTTTTACTAGGTCGGTTCTTAGGCACATTCCTGATGGGTCGATATAAGTCCAATCAAATATTAGGTTTATATGCAATAGGGGCCGTTGTTTCATTAATTGTCGCCATGTTGGGTGGTGGAATTAGCGCAGTAGTGGCCTTAATGTTGGTATATTTTTGTCAATCGATTATGTTCCCAACCATCTTTGCTTTATCCTGCAAAAATCTAGGAGAAGGCTCCAAATTAGCGTCTTCCTTAATCATCATGTCGATCGTTGGTGGAGCCATTGTTCCTCCATTTGCAGCCTCACTCTTTAAAATTAATACGAATGTAGCTTTGGCAGTTCCGATGTTCTGTTTTGCCTATATTGTTTATTATGCCTATTCAGGATATAAAGTAGCAGAGCATGAATAGATACATCCTGATATTGGATTTATTTGATGAAGAAAGCTCGATCAAACGATATGAAGCCTACCATGAAAAGATTCCTCAGCCTATTGAAGAAAGCATTCGAAACGCAGGAATTACTTCGATGGAAATATTTCGATATGGGAATCGATTAGTGATGGAAATGGTTGTCAACGATTCATTTTCATTTGATGCTAAAAATAAATCCGATGCAGAAAACCCCGCAGTTAAGGAGTGGGAGAATCTGATGAATGAGTTCCAACAAAGAATACCTGGATCGAAACCCGACGAAAAATGGGTATTAACCAAACGCATATTTAGTTTAAATTAATTCTATGTCACGTACTTTTCTACAAATAAATCCATCTGACAATTTACTTGTTGCCTTACAAGATCTTAAAGCAGGTACTGTTATTGAGCATGAAGGAAACAAAATTACTTTACAAGATGACATTGCTGCCAAACACAAGTTTACAACGGAAGCAATAGCCAAAAATGGGAACGCCTATATGTATGGTGTTTTGGTGGGTCACG
>CALLKB010000127.1 GCA_938008575.1 uncultured Cytophagaceae bacterium
TTAATGAGACTACATCTTCTCCAAATAAATTCTTTAACACATCAAATTGATCGGGTCTTACGGTACCCAACCATATATGTTTTTGTTCACTATTTAGTAAGTGTCGTAGACGTTCTTCATGTTCTGCATAATTCATAGTCCTAGAGGCATCTCTAACTCCTTGAATCATGTCAAGCACATAAGGTTGATTTTGATAATATTTTACAACACCGTTATCCGTTATCGTAGGCATGCAAGTTTGCAAAAATTTATCACTTGATTGACCTGCAAATCATTACCTGCATTGATTGTGAAATTTCGAACTGCGGTCGTATTAAAGGTAGGATTCACGACATCATCCACGATGACAATCCCTGCTTGGGAGGCTCCTGCCAAATTAGAATTGATTACAACCGATTTATCTGTGGCGAATTTTCCGGATAACAAGTTCAAATCCCCGGAGTTTATATTCGCATTCTCATCACTCGGATTAAAGGTGTTGATATTGCCAACTAACGTCCAAACTCCATTAATTGTAGGTTCGTTTGAAATGCGCACATTGGCCTTTCCTGAAGTGGCATTGGCTTCCCCATTCGGCACAACTTCGCCTGTTGATAAATGCAATGGAGCATATTTATTCGTTGGGTTCGCAGGATCATAAAAACGAATTTGATCCTTTTTATCTTGGGTCAACGTAGAACTATTTCCTATGAATAATTGGCCGGCCGTGCCACTCGTTCCAGTACTGTAACTACCCTCCCACCCGTACAATTTCAGCATTTTAAAATAGAAGGTTCCTAGTTCGCCGATGCGAAGTGCATGTGCGGTTGACGCTCCTAATAAAATAGACGAATTCGAACTAACGTTTAGGATAGCAAGCGTTTGGTCAAAGCCATTCGTCTGTAATTCTCCTCCGTTTAAACTTAAGGTATTCGTGTTTTTAATCGCATCCACAGCCCCTAATTTCAAAGCCCCGGCGCTTATTTTCGTTAAACCCGTAAAGGTATTTGCCGCATTTAAAGTTAATATCCCTGTTCCTGTCTTTTCCAAAGCACCTGCTCCGGAAATCGTTCCATTGAACGTTAAATTCCCGATGCTTGAAGCGCTTCTTCCAACGGTCCAAAGCGTGCACGTATTAGTAACATTTCCAATAACATTAAAATCGGATTCCGTATTCCAATACACACTTGTTCCATTCAGCGAGATATTCCCGGACCATGAACTCGCACCGTTTTTCGTCAATAAAGATCCATTGGCCGTCATGGCATTACTGGTCATTGTCAACGTTTCCCCCGTCACATTCAGCGCGCCATCCAAGGTCAAATTAGCCGTCGCCCCTAGCGTTGTACCTGCCAAATTAGAACCTAAACCTAATTCGTTTTTTATGATCGTTTGGCCATCATTCAGCGTAGTTAAACCATTGTAAGAATTTGCCCCATTCAAGGTCAAAACACCTGCATTGTTCTTCGTCAATGTTGCATTACCAGTGGCTATTTCTCCTGTGATCGATAAATTCCCTACGGCATAAACTGTCAAATTTGTATTGCTTCCCTGCAGCGCAGAACCACTGGAAGGGGCAATAGATAAACTCGTTCCAGATTCCACATAGACGGATGAAGCACTACCCAAATTAATCGAAGTATTCCAATTATTGGTCCCCGACATGGCTCGCAAAGTCCCAGACGTGGAAGCCGTGTATAGTGTCAAAGGTTCACCAGAAACCGTGACATTATTCAATTGCAAATACCCACCATTCGCAACCGTGGCACCGGTAGCTGAACCTAAAGACAAGCCATGACTGATGGCCAAAATACCACCCGTAATCGTCGTTGTACCTGTGTAGGTATTTGCGGTCGTTGACAACGTTGTCGTACCAGCACCAATCTTTTGGAGATTAACGACACCTGTTCCATCCTCAATTAATCCACTATAGGTAGATGTATTCGTGCCAAAACTTAGGGTAGCAGGACTCGATGCGCTATTCGTAATCTTACTTGTGCTGACCCCCGTAATGGACTTCACAGTATTGTTAAATCCATGTAGGTCAAAAACGGTATTAGCCGCCATCGTTAAATCACTCGTTGACGGAATTCCTTCAGCAATATTCAAGACGATGGAACCTGCATTTAAGTTGGTGGCTCCCGTATACGCATTCGCCCCCCCGATTCCCAACACGCCCACACCCGACTTACTCACATTCACTCCCTTCAACACTCCACCAACCAAACCATCATTCACTCCGCCACCGGAGGTCAATACCCCATTGCCATCACTTAAACTAATATTACCTCCCACACCATAACTGCCCGTCGATCCAGCTCCCGCATTCACATCTGATCGCAAACTCAAACCCCCAAAACCACTCACACTCATATTACCCCCATTGCCCGCCGTATAACCCGCAGCATACCCATTACCACCCGCACTGCTCAACACGCCACTGTAATCCACATAACTACCACTGCTACTCACACTCAAAACTCCCCCAGATCCCCCCTGATAACCATTACCGCCTACACTCTGTACACTCCCACGCATCAAAACCCGATTCGTAGCACTCAAGCTAATGTTACCCCCAGTTCCACCATAGGTAACATAGGAGGACGAATTATACCCATTACCCCCAAGAGAACTCAACACACTCCCCAAAGCCAACTCGATTCCGCCACTCACTACATAACTCTGAGATCCTCCTGAACCTCCATATGAATAATGACTAGAGCCCGAATTATAGCCCCCATTACTCAATATCTGTCCACTGCCACTCACCAACAAATCTCCTCCTACTACCATGCTAACTGAACTGCCAACCGCTAAGCTACCTCCCCCATAAGAAGAGTTTATACTACTCAAATCCAAAACTCCTCCCACCCGGACATGACCACCAGCATTCACCAACATACTATAACCCACATAATAAGGCCAACTCGTACTATTACGTAAACTCAAGGAATTATTAAACTGTAACTCCCCACCACTCGTTAACGTAAACACAAAGGCACTCGAACTACTCGAGGCCTTACTCACACTCACACCAGCATCAAACACAATACTGCCCACCTGCGTACCACCCACTCGTGACGTCTTAATCTCTACCGAATAACTCTGTAAATAATTCTGAAGCGTCACATTATTGATCACTGCATTGTCAGCGGTAGGTGTAAATGTGTAAGTGCTTCCACTGTATGACCACGATCCATTCGCATTGGCCGCCGTAGAAATAACTACATTACTATGTTGCGCCTGCGCCACAAAAACCAAAAGCCATAGCAAGCCCATCAGCCTAAAAACAGACTTCCGCAACTCAGCAAAAAGCAATTGAAACAAACGCATACTACTTAATAATAATAATCAATTTGAACCCGGTCATTGACAATCAAACTCGCCGCACCATTGTTGGCCGGATTGTAGGTGAGGGTGGTTCCGCTCACCGACAAAGCATTTTTGGAAATACGTACCCCATTGATAAACAAACGAATTGTTGAATTCACGTTGGGCGTTTGGGTCAACGTAAATGCCGTTTGTCCAGGCGTTGCAATCACATATTCATCTGAAACTAACCTAACCAAACTGTAATCCGTATTAATCACCGCTTGCGTCACCGCAAACGTACCGTTCCCCTTCAACATCCCCGTTAAACTCGTCGCACCCGTTCCGCCTCGTCCCACCGCAATCGTCGACCCATTCCAAGTTCCTGAACTAACATTCCCCAATGCATTCGCCGTACCATTGAATGTCACATTGCCAGACACAATCAAAGTTGATCCCAAAGAAGTCGCCCCATTCGTTCCCAAAGAGCTTGCAAAAAAACCATTGGTTCCATTTAAATCGTAAGTAGCTGTTGTGCCCGTAAACGATTTGTCACCTGCTATGATTTGGTTTGTTGTCAGGTCCACAAAATTTTTAGTCGTAGAACCAGTACCTCCGTTGGCCACCGACAAAGTTCCCGAAAGCGATGTCACCGGAACCGATGCCCAAGTCGCCCCACCAACACCATTCGAAGTCAATACATAACCCGACGTACCATTCGTGTTCGGATACAAAATCCCACCGGCTGTTAATGTGCCGCCAACAACCATATTACCCGAAAAAGTCTTCGCTCCACCCACGGTTTGAGCCGTTGATAAATCCACAAAATTTTGAGTCGCGGAACCCGTACCCCCTTTGGCAATTGATAAAGTACCCGAAAATTTGGCATCGGTTACGGCGCCACTGGCCAACTTCACCGTCGTAATCGCATTATCGGAAATCACAGGTGCCGCAGCCGTCGTTCCCGTTCCTCCCAAATCACCTGCCAATCGCAAAATCCCATTCGTAGTCGTCGTCGCATCCGCCGCTACCGGCAAAACCACCGAACTATTCGTACCTGAAATGGTGATGGTTGACCCCGACAAAGACAAAGTCTGCGTTTCTGTCGTCACCGTAGAACCAGGCGCCCATTGGGTTCCATCATATTTTAATACCTGACCCGTTGTAGGAGCCGTCGAACTCACCGTTTTTCCTTGAATTTTAGCGACCAAAGGTGATGCTGCCGTTCCACCCAAATCACCCGCCAAACGTAAAATACCATTCGTAGATGTAGTTGCATCTGCCGCGATCGGTATCACCACCGAACTATTTGTTCCCGAAATCGTTAGCGTAGACCCACTTAATCCCAAGGTTTGCGTTTCCGTCATAATCGAATTGCTCGGCACATAATTCGTCCCATCATATTTCAAGACCTGACCGGTTACGGGAGTAGTCGTAGCGACAGGAATTCCCTGAATTCCCACAACTTTAGGAACCGAAGCCGTTCCTCCTAAATCCCCCGCTAATTGCATCAAACCAACGGATGAGCTCGTCGACGAAGGCAATACCACTGAACTACTCGTTCCCGAAATACTCAAGGTAGAACCCGATAAACTCAATACCTGCGTTTCCGCCAAAATCGAACTATTGGGTACATATGATGTCCCATCGTATTTTAACACCTGGCCGATTGCTGGTGCTGTATTCGATACAGGAATCCCCTGAATCTTTACCACGTTGGGAGCCGTTGCAACACCACCTAAATCACCGGCCAATTGCACCTTCCCCGTTGCGGAGGATGTTGCATCCCCCACAGCCGGAAGCGTTACGGAACTATTCGTACCTGAAAGTGTGACCGTGGTTCCCGACAAAGACAAGGTCTGTGCCTCGGCTAAAACCACAGCATCCGGCACCCAAGCCGTTCCATTGTATTTCAAAACTTGACCCGTCGTAGGAGACGATGAACTTAAGGTTGCCCCTTGCAATTTGGCCACAATCGGGGCAGCGGCTGTACCTCCTAAATCGCCGGCCAATTGGACTTTCCCCTTGGTTGTGGCATTTGCATCGGGTACTGTGACATTCGCCATGGCTGTTTGAACAAAAGACGTCGTCGCCAAAGAAGTCGAATTATTCCCCGGCGACTGAGTAACACCCGTAGAACCTGAGGGCAAATAAGGTGTTCCCGTAAACGTGGGCGAATTAATATCCGCTTTGGCATTTAAAGCTGCCTGAAAAGCAATCCCCGTGGTAGCCACATCGACATAATCCTTAACTGCTTTCACAGAAGGATATTTCGTATTCGATGACGCATCCGCCGCTACATCTGTCGATTTGTTTGACAAAGATTCTTTGAATACCAAACCCGGAACCGTCGGTGCCGTCGCCGTTCCTGCCAAATCACCCGCTAATTGGACCTTACCCGTCGCCAATGTCGTCGCATCCGGCGTTCCCACCGTAATGACATTGTACATCGCATTGTCGACATAAGACTTCACAGCCAATTGCGTCGGATACAGCGTATTGCTCGGTTGGGAATTCCCTAAATCCAAGGCTGTAGATTTATTCGCTGCTAATTCATACACACTCGTTATGCTAGATAATGCATTTTGTGTCGACGAAATTTGATTTTGCAAATAGCCTATTTGGCCCATAATACTCGAAGAAGTATTCTGAATTTGACTAACATTCTGTTGCAATCGAGTTTCATGATCATTCAACGTATTACTCATCGTCAAGAGCGTCGAACTGTTTTGATCCACTTGTTCAGAAAGCTTCGAAATCGATTGATCGATAACAACAAAACGCAAATTATTCGCGACTTGATTCGCCTCAATTTTGGCAGCATTTTCCTGCCCACCTATTACTGCTAGGCCAATTTCCTTCTTAAGGGGCTCAATATCTTTGGGCACCAAATAGCCCACATCATTATTGAACTGACTTAAATTTTTGGGAGCATCGCGGACATTCTTATAATCCACAGACTCCGCATAAAGCGCGTAAGGGGTAAATGTCAACTGCTGATTACTTACTTCCGTAAAATTCCCTGATCCTGTGAAATTCACAGAGACCTTAAGTCGTTTCAATTTTTCATCCCAAAGAATCGAGTCAAATTGCGAATAACGTGCAATTCCACTTGATGCATCCGCGCCCAAAGACGCCGTGGAATTACCTGATCCAATCGTTAAATTAATTAAGCCAAAATCATCCGTAGTCGTTTGTTGGACTTCCTCATAATCAATCCCCGCTTGCGAAATCAACGTAAATCGAACCCATACTTTTCCTTTGGCCAAAGGCTGTCCAGCAATGACTTGGCCCGGAATTTCAATCGTATTGGGATCCAAAATGACAGCCTGATAATTCAAGCCTTTTTGTTGGCCCCAAACACTCACCGAAATCAATAGAAATAGGAGGTATAAATGTTTCATGCGATCTGTGATTAACGATTCAAGCTAATTCCCATCGAAATCGTCATGGGCGACATATCCAATTTCCCCGTAGGACTTTGCGGAGCTAACAAACTTGAGGTGCGCCTAACTTGTGCAAATGCACGTACATTGGCATTAATGGCCTTCGACAACTCAATCTGGTATCCCGCAAAAACTTTGAATGAATTAAATTGAGAATCTTGCGTCAAAGGATAATATCGATTAGACAATAATTGATTCCCCGCAATAAGCTGTTGGCCCATAACCACCCCCGCTATCCCCAAATTCCATCCTTTATAAAAGGTATATTTTGGACCTAGGGCCAAAGAGAACCCGACAAAATCCGTTTGATAAGAAAAGGCGATTTGCTGCACATCCCCGATGGCATTCAGTTGGTGATAATTCAGCCCGATAGAATATTGTAAATAACTCAGCGATTTGGCGAGTTTAG
>CALLKB010000128.1 GCA_938008575.1 uncultured Cytophagaceae bacterium
GGAGAACTCGGTAGTCATTCCAGGATCAATACAAAAGAACTTCCCGGCAGGCACTTATGGTGTACCCTGTGCCTTGATCATTGGAAAACGCAAAGAAAGTACGGATTTAAAAACTTCATTGAATCAAGCCTTGCGCGAAAACAATGTGGTAGTCTAAACCAAAATCTCCTTACCTTTATAACCCGGTTCAAACAACCGGGTTTTTTTTATGGAAAATGAATTAAAAATTGGTGAATACAATCACCTACGCATTATCAAGGAAGTACCATTCGGATTATATTTGGATGGTTATGAGGATGAAATCCTACTTCCGCTACAGTATGTCCCAGAAACCTATGAAATAGATCAATTCATTGATGTCTTCATTTATCGGGACTCGGAAGACCGTATTATCGCTACAACACTCAAACCGAAGGCAACAATTAATCAGTTTGCTTATTTAGAAGTGAAAGCGGTTACACCATTGGGTGTATTCATGGAATGGGGTTTAGCAAAGGATTTATTCGTTCCTTTCAGCCAGCAGTTCCAAAAGATGTCGGTGGGACGCTCTTATTTAGTCTATGTTTATTTAGATGGCCAAACCGATCGTATTGTCGCATCTGCCCGAGTGGAGAAATTTCTTCCCTTAACGGATGGCTCAGAGTTTACAATTGGAGACAAAGTTGACGCAATTCCATTTGAACACACGGATTTAGGAATCAAATGCTTAGTAAACAATTGTAAAATAGGAATGTTATTCAAAAATCAAGTGTTTACAAATCTAACATTTGGTGAGTCGACTCCTGTTTACATTGCTAACATCCGACCGGATGGCAAGTTAGATCTACGTCTAGATCCTGTAGGCATGGTACGTATCGATAGCCAGGCTGATCGTATTTTAAATGCAATCAAAGATAACAATGGTGTATTGAAATTACATGACAAGAGCCCAGCGGAAGAGATCTACCAAGCATTAGGGATGTCTAAAAAGGACTTTAAAAAGGGAGTTGGCGCTTTATACAAAAGTAAACTGATTACATTGCACAGTGATTGTATTTCACTTTTGTAAATCACATTTGTCTTCTCACTTGAATTTGTTTTTGTTAATTTTTGATTTACTTTTGTAATATCATTCGTTTACAAAATACAATTATGAATTTAAGTGAGAAGATAGAATTGTTAATTAAGCGCAAGCAATTAAGCGCTTCACAATTTGCTGATAAATTAGGGATTCCCCGTAGCAGCATTTCTCATATTCTTTCTGGGCGTAATAAGCCAAGCTTAGACGTAGTTCAAAAGATTCTTCGTGTATTTCCTGAGATTAGTGCAGAAGACTTATTATTTGAAGATCGTAGCCTAGGAGCCTCGCTTGTTTCGAATGTTGCGAAAGAGCCCATTCCCGTTGCGTCTACTTCTCCTTCTCTTTTTGATGCCGTTTCACCAACGCCCTCAGAATCGCCTAAAAATAATTCTCCTGAACAAACGATCGTACAATCAAATCTCAGACGACCTAAGGAAACAGCCGTTCCGACTCCTCAAGAAGTGCCGGCTGCACCAAGCGTTCCACCGCGTTTAGAAAAAACGATCGAGCGGGTATTAATTTTTTATACCGACGGTACTTTTTCGGAGAGTCGGCCGATGTAATTATTCTTTTTCCCGACTTATCCACTTTTCCACGACTTATCCACAGTTGTGAACATTCTGTTACAATCGAAATATACTTATCCACATTTTTGTGTGGATAACTGTGGATAATGTGTACAAATGGCAAAATTGTTTACAAATTGATATGAATTTTCTCTAGTCAATAAGCCATTTGCCTAATAGAAATGCCTAATTAAATGCTTAATTTTAAACATAATACCCGTTTTTATGCAAAAATTAGACTCATTAAATCAAGTTGCCGAGTTCCATACAACCTTTGGTGCACCCATTTTAGCTAATCCGACTATCCCGAGTGCAGAGCGCTGCGCATTGCGTGTGAGCTTATTACAGGAGGAATTAGATGAATTAAAAGAAGCGATTGCAGCCAATGATTTAGTTGAAATCGCGGATGCTTTATGCGACTTACAATATGTATTATCGGGCGCCGTATTGGAATTTGGTTTGGGAGATCGCTTTGTCGATTTATTCAATGAGGTACAACGTTCCAACATGTCCAAAGCTTGTCAGAGCCTTGAAGAAGCCGAATATACGGTTAAATTCTACCAGGATAAAGATGGTACTGAAGCCGAAATTAAAGAAGAAAATGGCCTTTGGAAGGTATATCGCAAGTCGGACAATAAAGTATTAAAATCCATCAATTATTCGCCTGCAGACCTAGTTAGCCTCTTGAAATAAATGATCAAAATCCTGCTAATCGAAGATGAACCCAAGACGGTCCAATCCTTAAAACAAGGCTTGGAAGAGAATCATTATACCGTAGATGTCGCCTATGATGGCTTGATGGGGAAACAATTAGCCACGCGAACTGCCTATCAATTGATTATTTCTGACATCATTATTCCTGGAATGAATGGCCTTGAATTGTGTAAATCTTTGCGTGCCGAAGGGATACAAACGCCTATTTTGATGTTGACGGCGCTGAGTACGACCGACGATAAATTAGTGGGATTTGAGGCAGGTGCAGATGATTATTTGGCGAAACCCTTTGATTTCAAGGAGTTTTTGGCGCGTGTCAAAGCCCTAATCAAACGTTCTATTCAGACGTTAATTGAGGCCCAGGTGCTGAAATTTGCCGATTTAGAGTTGGATCTAACGAGTAAAATCGTAACCCGTTCAGGTCAAAAAATCAATTTAACAGCCAAAGAATTCCAATTAATGGAATACTTTCTCCGCAACCAAGAAAAGGTCATTTCGAAAGCAGAAATAGCAGAAAATATCTGGGAAGTAGAAGACGAGGGAAGTTCGAATTTGATCGAAGTATATGTGAATTACTTGCGTAAAAAGGTCGATAAAGGCTTTCCAAGCAAGCTAATCCACACGCAATTTGGGATGGGTTATATATTAAGACAAGAGTAAGATGCAGATCCGTTCTCGCTTGACATATCAATTTACCTACCTGGTTTCTGCGATTCTATTCGTTTCGTATTTGATTATCTATTTGTTTACCCAAGAGAACTACAAGGATAAATTTTATAGTCGGCTTCGCCAAAAAGCCAATACCGCTGCAGAATTGCTCGTAAACGTCAAACAAGTAGATTCCAAATTATTACGCATCATTGATCGGGCCAACCGTGACATTCTTTACCGAGAGAATATCATGGCTTATGACACCTGTTATGAGCGTATTTATCGTTCGAATGATAGTATCAACTTCCATGTGGATGTAAATCGCGTGAAAGAAGTCTTAAAACGCAAGGAAGTACGTTTTGGCGTGGAAGATCTTGAGGTTTTAGGGACGGTTTTTGTCACTCCAGAAGGCCGAATCGTCGTTTTTGCAGGTGCTGTGGATCAATATTCTGCGGAGAATGCCAAAGACTTGAAAAATATCCTAATTGCCTTATTTCTATTATTTGTGTTCATCGTAGTGATATCGGGCTGGTTTTTCGCGGGTAGGGCAGTAAATCCCATTTCTGAGGTCATTAAACAAGTGGATTTACTTTCTCCCAAACGGCTTGAACAACGCCTAGAATCTGCGGATTCAGAGGATGAGATAGGGAAGATGGTGGCGACGATCAACCGATTATTGGAGCGTATCGAGAGTGCTTTTCGCTTTCAAAAGACCTTTATTGCCAATGTTTCGCATGAATTGAAGAATCCATTGACGAAGATTTCCTCGCAATTGGAAGTAAGTTTATTAAATGAACGTAACACGGCGGATTATAAGCAAACCATTGCATCTGTATTAGAAGATACACAGGATTTAGCCGCCATTACGGAATCCTTGTTGGAACTCAATAAAATCAGCGTCACCGATTACCAAGCAGGCTTCCAAATCATCCGAATCGATGAGGTAATTTGGGAGGCTCGTAGCTTGGCCCAAAAGCTAAATTCAACCTATAAAGTGCTTTTTGATACGCAATTCATGCCGGACGATGAGGAGCTATTGATGTTAAAGGGCGATGAGAAATTGATGTTGACGGCCATCAAAAACCTGATCGAAAATGCCTGCAAATTCAGCCCGAATAAGCAAGCACAGGTAAGTCTTGCCATACATGCAAATCAGATTGAGATTGAGGTAAAAAACAAAGGAAAAGGAATCCCAGAGGCCGATTTACCATTTATATTCCAACCATTTTTCCGTGGAGAAAATACAGCAAATTCCAAAGGTTATGGCATCGGCTTGTCATTAGTCGAACGAATTATTCATTTACACAACGGACAAATTTCTGTGAGTTCAGCCTTAAATTCTTGGACGACGTTTAAGGTTAATTTGCCAATAAACAATTAGAAGTTAGACTTTGGACGGTGGACGTTGGACGTTAGACATTGGACGGTGGAATCAATATTGCAGTGACTTGATATCTCACGTTATACTAAATTACATATTTGTTGTATAATTTATATTATGTTAAATAGAATGTAAAACAAGTCCGATAGCAGCTAATTGAATCCTTCTTAACTCTTAGTTCTCAACTCGTCAAACAAAAAAGCCCCAGGAAATATCCCTGAGGCTCTTAACAACCGACTAAGGTCTAAAGTCTATTAATCCACTTGCTTATCGATCTTCAAATCACGATAAATTTGCTTCAAAATTTCTTTCAAATCTTCATCTTTCTTCACTTTCAACGCACGCTCAAAGTATGGAATCGCTTGTTGGTACTTCGCTGCTAATTTCTCCTCAACAGCTTTTCCTTCCTTCTTGTAAGTATCCATATCCATCGCGTTTACAACACGTTTGATCTCAGCACCTTCATTGAAATAAAATGCACCCATTTGATACAATGCATCATAATAAGCTGGATCAACAGCTAATGCACGCTCGTAGAAAGTTGGCGTTTCTTGCTTCAACGCATCGATTTTACCTGTTAATTCAGCAATCTTAGCTTTGTTTGCCGCTTCATCCCCTACAGCCTTTTCTGCTTCTGCCTTCTCCCCTTCTAGCGCCTTCAATTCCTCATTATCTTTTGCAATCGAAGCTTCTAATTTGTTGATTTGCGACTGAATAACCGGCTTTTGGTTTGGCTTAACTGTCTTTAATTTAGCTTTCGTACGCTTCAACTCATCGATATAAACCTCAGCCTTATCTTTGTGCGAAGCAATTTTACGACGTGCATCAGCCACTTTATTCGAAGCATCCGCAATTTTGTTAACCTCTTCTTTCAAGGTATTTATCTTATTTTCGTACAATAAACCCAAATTGAACAAGTTCATCACGTCTTTAGGATCCTTGGCAATCGTTTCTTTCAATTGGCCAATCGCCTGATCAATACGATTGAAAGCGATCAACATATTGAATTTCTCATTACGCAAGTCTTTGCTTGTCGGATAAATTTCAATTCCTTTATCAATTAAAGCAATAGCTTTATCTTCCTCTTTAGCAGCTTTATAAATCTGTGCCAAACCATAAATGATTGCCACATCTTTACCTCCAATATTCATGTATTTCTCATACGCAGAACGTGCTTCAGCATCTTTTTGACATAATTGAGCCACAACACCTGTATACATCGCAGAGATTGTATCTTTAGCAGCTAATTCTGACGCTTTAGACATGTAACGGAATGAAGATGTATAATCTTTTCCTTGGTATTTAATAACCCCCATGTTCATCAAAGCGCCATAAGCTTTCTCGCGTCCGTCCAACAATTTCTCTGCATCTTTTGCAATAGATCCTTTTTTACCTTCTTTGGTATCCAATTTTACCGCCTCAGCAATGTAATCCAATGCCTTAAACGATGCATCTAAATCTGTATTCGCTAATGTTGAATCTGGAAATGATGCCAAATCAAAATAAGCTACCGCACGCTCTAACCATAAACGTGGCTTCGTAGGCGCTTTCTTTACGGCTTCATCTGTCTTTTTAACAGCTTCTACAATACTCTTCTTTTGTGCTTCGACCAAAGCCTTGTCCGCCTGCGCGAACGTTGAGCCTGCAGCCATTGCCACAGTAATCAGGGTTAAAACTACTTTTTTCATAAGTTTAGTTAAATTAAAAAAAAGCCCGTACTCGCATACGGGCCTGTAAAATTATTCTTCAATGACTTCCTCCGCTCCTGCTTCTGCTGAACTCTCCTCCCCTGTTTCTGGCGCTGCTGTATCTTGAACAGCTCCTTCAACGATTTCTACACCCTCCACTAATTCAACTTCTTCCGGCTCCGGCTCTTTCTCAATTTTGGTTACTGATGAAATTTCATCCGACTCATTTTTCAAACGAATCAATTTCACCCCTTGCGTATTACGGCCCATAACACGTAACTCTGCCACACTCGTACGGATCAAAATACCCGCCTTCGTAATGATCATCAAGTCATTGTTGTCATTTACCTCCTTAATCGCAACCAAATTACCCGTCTTCTCCGTGATATTCAAGGCTTTAACTCCTTTTCCTCCCCGGTTTGTCAAACGATAATCTTCTACTTCTGAACGCTTACCAAAGCCTTTCTCCGAAACAACCAATAATTGTTGAACTTCAGGATCCGACACACAAACCATACCGATCACACGCTCATCCGCTACACTTTCGTCAATCCAAATACCTTTTACCCCCGCAGCGGTACGGCCCATTGGACGAACACGTGTCTCTTCAAAACGTACCGAACGACCGGTATTTGTCGCAATAACAATCTGATTATTTCCATTTGTTAATGCGACATCCAATAAACGGTCTCCTTCGCGAATCGTAATCGCATTGATACCGTTTTGCCGTGGACGAGAATACGCTTCTAACGACGTTTTCTTAATCGTACCATCTTCTGTACACATCACAATGAAGTTATTATCAATGTAATCTGGATCTGTAATCGACTTCACATTAATCACGGCGCGAATCGTGTCACCGTTTTCAATGTTCATCATGTTTTGAATTGGTCGGCCTTTCGAGTTTTTCGACCCCTCTGGCACCGCATATACACGTAACCAGAAACACTTACCGCGCTCCGTAAAGAACAACAACCAGTTGTGCATCGTTGCTGAGAACAAATGCTCGGTATAATCATCATCTTTCGTAGCCACCGCACGTGAACCTACTCCACCTCTACTCTGCGCACGATATTCCGTAATTGGTGTACGCTTAATGTATCCTTGTGCAGAAACCGTGATCAACATCTCATCATCCGCGATCATGTCCTCAACAGAGAATTCTTCGTCTGTCATGTTGATTTGCGTACGACGCTCATCTCCATAACGTTGTTTCATTTCTGCTAATTCATCCTTGATAATCTGTAATTGACGTTCTGGTTTTGCCAAAATATCTTCTAAATCATCAATCAATTTCATGATTTCAGCAAATTCATTCATGATCTTCTCACGCTCCATGCCAGTAAGACGCTGTAAACGCATCTCCAAAATAGCCTTCGCCTGAATCTCAGATAAATTAAACTTGCTCATCAATCCCTCCTGCGCCGCATTCGGGTCTTTCGATTCACGGATCAACTTAATTACCGCATCTAAATTATCCAATGCAATAATAAAGCCTTCCAAAATGTGCGCACGCTTACGCGCTTCACGTAAATCATATTTCGTCCGACGAACAATTACCTCATTACGGTGCTCCACAAAGTGATGAATCAAATCTTTCAGATTTAACATCATCGGGCGACCTTTTACCAAAGCCACGTTGTTCACACTAAACGAAGATTGTAATGCCGAATGCTTGTACAAGTTATTCAAGACTACATTCGCAACTGCATCACGCTTCAAATCAAACACGATACGCATTCCTTGACGATCCGACTCATCACGAATCTCAGAAATACCTTCGATACGCTTATCGTTCACCAAGTCAGCACATTGCTTAATCAATGATGCTTTATTCACCATATACGGAATCTCCGATACAATGATTTGTTCTTTTCCCGTTTTGGTCGTATCAAATGTCGCATTTCCTCGCACAACAATACGTCCTCTACCCGTCTCAAATGCATTTTTAATACCCTGAACACCATAAATGGTTCCTCCCGTAGGGAAATCCGGTGCCTTAATGTATTGCATCAACTCAGGAATCGTAATGTCACGGTTATCAATGTAAGCCGTAATTCCATCAACGACCTCTGTCAAGTTGTGTGGCGCCATATTCGTCGCCATACCTACCGCAATACCCGAAGTACCATTCAATAATAGATTGGGAATCTTCGCTGGTAAAACTGTCGGCTCATCTAAGGAATCATCAAAGTTGGGCTGAAAATCAACCGTCTCCTTGTTCAAATCCGAAAGCATCTCATCCGCAATACGCTTCAAACGTGCCTCCGTATAACGCATGGCTGCAGGCGAATCTCCATCGACCGAGCCAAAGTTACCTTGACCATCCACTAATGGATAACGCAATGACCAATCTTGGGCCATACGCACCATCGTGTCATAAACAGATGAATCTCCATGTGGGTGATACTTACCGAGTACCTCCCCGACGATACGTGCCGATTTTTTGTACGATTTGTTGTAACTAACTCCTAACTCCTCCATCCCGTAAAGTACCCTACGATGCACCGGCTTTAAACCGTCACGCACATCTGGCAAGGCACGAGATACAATGACCGACATTGAATAATCAATGTACGCCCCTCTCATTTCATCTTCGATGTTGATTGGGATAATATTCGTGTGTAATGACATAAATAATGATTTGATTCGTTGAACAAACCGCCCGCTAAAATTTCTCTTTTCGAAAAAACAAAGCGGTTTTTCAATAGTTACAAATATCCTTAATTCCGCCTATTTTTCCAAGAAAAAATTCAGTAAATCTGGAGAAAATAAATCATTTGTCGCTACCTATATTTACCTTTGAAAAACAATCAAATTCATCGACTTTGAAAAATACATTTCCCAACCTATTTCTTTGCATTTTCGTTGGCATTTTGAGCCTACTTTTTCAAGAAGTACAAGCGCAAAACATTACCCGGGGACCCTATTTACAAATGGTTTCCTCAAATTCCACCCGCATTCGATTTCGAACGGATGCAGAAACAAAGCCCAGCATTTTGGTAGGCAAATCCCCTACCGCACTTACGCGCACAATTAAACAATCCACCCAAACCAAAGAACACGAACTCATAATCGATTCGCTTACTAGCAATACCCGCTATTATTATAAGATTGTTACTGCTACCAAAAGTGTTGGCGATTCAACCTATTTCTTTCAAACAGCTCCGAACAAAGGCTCTAAAAACAAAATAAGTTTTTGGAGTACGGGGGATATGTATCCAGGCCAACAACAATTAGACGTTTATGAAGGATTTAAAAAGTTTATTGGGAATAAATACACAAACCTTTATATCACGGTAGGTGACAATGTTTACGCAGGCGCCTCTGACACTGATTTTCAGAACAATTTCTTCCAAGTATATCAAAATGGCCCTATTTTAAAACAAAGCGGCTTGTTCCCATCGACCGGAAATCATGATTACGACTTCACTTCTGTCAATCAAGATGACCCTTCCATTGCCTATTTTCAAAACTTTACACTTCCCAAAAATGGGGAATTAAATGGCGTAGCATCCAATCATGAAGCCTATTATTCATTTGACTACGGTAACGTGCATTTTATTTGCCTGGATACCCATGCCTGGGGCGAGGATAAACTAAGACTTTGGGATGGTCCATCTGCCCAGATGACTTGGTTAAAAAAGGATTTGGCAGCTAACCAACAAGATTGGACCGTTGTGTATTTTCACTACCCACCCTACACAAAAGGATCCTATGATTCAGATTCTAACACAGGCTTCAATCTTCCTTTATATAATCTGAGAAATCTTTTAGTACCCATTTTCGACGAATACCACGTTGACCTTGTCTTATCCGGCCATAGCCATATCTTCGAACGAAGTAAGCCCATGAAAGGCCATACAGGAACTTCTGATACATTCGACCCTTTAATTCATACCCCACAAACAAGCTCAGGAAAATACGATGGCAGCGAAAATTCCTGCCCATATTTATTCGATACTAATAAAGCCAGCCAGAACGGAACTTTATATGTGGTGAACGGTGTAGGCGGAGGAACCAAAGCTCCTCAACCCAGCGGCCCGCACAAAGCCATGTATTATTCAAATGCCTCAACGAATGGATCATTCTACGTAGAAATTGAAAATAATCGATTTGATGCCAAATTTTTAGATACGAATGGAGATGTGCTTGATAAATTCACCATTTTCAAGAACCTGAATCTAAAACCCAACACGAATTTAACCTTGGATTACGGAAAATCGGCTGATCTAGTCGCTTCTTGGATTGGGCAATACAATTGGTCTACGAATCAAACAAGTGCGGGAATTACTGTTAACCCCTTAACGAGTAGTGCATTCCAAGTAAGTGATCCACAAAAATGCTTCACCGAAAAATTCAATGTAACCGTAAATGCCCCATTAAGCATGCTTGAATCGCGCGAAATACCTTTTGACCAGCTCTCCATATACAACCTACGAGGGCAGCTAGTGAATGAAATAAATCGCGCAGGGATCGTCAATGCAGAACTAATGGACACCTTACCCAAAGGCGGATACATCCTTCGCTTGGTGTACAAGCAACAAGAAAAAGTGTTGAAAATCCTAAATTAAGATCTAACGGAAGATTCTCGAACCATCAATTGGGTCTTTAGTACTTCAATACGTGGCTCTTCGCCTTCCGTACGCCCTTCAATTTGATCGAGGAGTAATTTCATAGCCAACTTACCTATCTCCTCCAATGGCTGCGCTACGGAAGAAATCGTAGGCGATACGACCGAACAAATGGGTTCATTATTGAAACTCACAATTTTAACCTGTTCAGGCACAGCGATTTTCAATTCTCGCAATCCCACTAAAACCCCTAATGCCAAACGGTCTGATACCACCAAAATACCATCCGGTGGATTCGTGCTCTTCATCAATTGATGCGTCTGCGAAGTCGCGGTATCTTGAAAATAATCCGAATGTATAATCAAGGAATCATCTTCCTGAATTCCTGCTTCTGCTAATGCACGCAAATAACCGAGACGACGTTGATTGCTTACAGAGACGTTTTTAGGACCTGCCAAAAATGCAATACGCTTACATCCATTATCTAAAAGATGCTTAACGGCTTCGTAGGCCGACTGCTCATTATCTACCATGACTTTGGAAGCATGGATTTCATCGCTATCGCGATCAAAGAAAACCAAAGGAATTCCCCGACGTTGCAAACGCGTAATATGATCTAAATTGACGGTTTCACGTGATAAGGAAATGATAATTCCCTCCACTTGACTTCGAGATAAATTCTGAATATTGATTAATTCACGCTCAAACGATTCTTGCGTTTGGGTAATCAAAATACTATAACCGGCTTTAATCGCCTCTAATTCAATTGCTTTTACAACGGTAGAGAAAAAATAATAGCCTAAATCAGGCACAATTAATCCAATCGTTTTTGTCTTACTCTTAACTAAACTTGCTGCCAAAACATTGGGCTGATAATCCAATTCTGCCGCCAAATCCAACACCGCCTTTTTTGTATCCGGATGAATATCAGGCAAATCACGTAAGGCACGTGAAACGGTTGCAACCGATACATTCAACTGCTTGGCAATGTCTTTGATCGTAACCTGATGACGCATAGTTTATTAATTTACTCCGAATTTACACGCTTTTTTTGAGATTCTAATTTCCCATGGATTCTATTAACGAAACACTTGACTTTCCACCTAACATCCCCAACGGCGGTTGCTCCTTCCAAATTAGGATCTCATAACGAGACATGTCCTTGAATGTCAGCTTTAAACGATCTGCAATATGTTGGGCGACCGTTTCCAACAAATCGACCGGTTCCGCCATCACTTCTTGACAAATCGTATAGATTTGACCGTAATCAAAGGTTAGGTTGATATGTTCAAATGTTAGGGTTTGCGAAGTTTTAGAAACATGAACCGATATCACGAACCAATTACCCAGGATTCGCTCCTCTGGAAATAAACCGTGGTATGCAAAAAAACGCACATCCTCCAATCCTACCCGATATTCTTGCATAGTTTAATTGATTTCACCTACCTTACCACGTGGACCACTTGTCTTCGCATAGGCTTCCAAAACCTTATTCAAAGTTGGCAAACCGTCATCCTCAATCGTTGACGCATCCAAATGCTTGCCTTTCTTTACTGCCGGTTTCTTAGCTAGCTTTGCAGGTGTAGCAGCGGGCTTTCCTTTTGAAACGCTTTTTTTCGCAGGACTAGCTTTTTTAACTACTGGCTTGATGGGCTCGGGTTTCAGCTCCTCAGGCTTCGACCAGGCCTCTACACTCGACAAGGTTTGTCGGGCAAAATTCGCTAATTGTCCCGCAATTTCCGACTGTATACTTTCCAAACGCTTTAACTCCCGCGTTTGCACTTTTACTTCTTGTTCAACTTGACCGATTAATTGTTTACGCTCATTTTCAACTAATAATTTAGCCTTTTGCGCATCTTTTTCCGCTGAGGCCAATAAAGCGTCGGCTTGTTTTTTTGCACCTTCCAATACTTTCGAAGCTTCTTTTTCAACTTTTTCTTGCCAATTTTGTTGGGCTTCTTCTGCCAATTTCATCGCACGAAATAAGGAACTCTCCACTTCACGTAAGCGATTAACCTCTTGTTCTAAAGCTTGCACCTTTTCAGTCAAAATCGCTTGTTGGCGATTCATCTCCTCCTCAAAAAGCGCGACCGATTGTACATAATCGCTCACTTCTTGCACATCATAACCTCTAAAACTTTTCGAAAAAGAAACTTCTGGAATTCGCATATTAAAAAGCATTTAGGCTAAAATTATAAAAAATTGTTAATCGATTTTCCAAACCGAAATATTTTTATCGTCCGACCCGGAAACCAATAAGTCATTAAAACTCATCCATAGCAAGCGATTAATTGAGTTCTTGTGCCCACCATAGCGCGCAAAATCCAATACCTTCAATAACTTCAAACTTCCAGCCTCCCATATTTTAATGGTCTTATCCATACTTCCTGTCGCCAAATATTGCCCACTAGGACTTAAGACAACCGAATTGATGGAATAAATGTGCGCAGGAACTCCTTCTCCAATAACCTCCCCTTTCATGTCCCATTTTCGAATATGCGCATCACGCCCAACGCTGATTAAACTATCCTCATGTTGTATGATGGAAAATACACTGTTTGAATGCGCCAACCACGCATTTTCGAGCGAAAAATCCGGTTTAAAAACCCGTATATATCCATCACTCGACCCGATTGCCATGTTCCCTCCTGGGATTTTGCAAAAACAACGCACATTATCCTCACCGGATTTAATACGTTTTTTTACGGCTTGAGCCGCTTGATCAATCACCGTAATGAGACCATCTTGATGGCCGACCCAAACATTTCCATCCATTATTTCAATCGAATAAATCGCTAATTGCGGCAATTGAATCGAAAAAACACGTGTTTGATCGGAAACCAAGATTCCATGCACGCCTTCGAAATTTTGGCCAACCCACAAGATTCCGGAGTTTTCATCATAAGCCATCGCATAAATAGAACCACTGATTTGCGCGACAACTTTTCCTAGATCAGGCTTTTGTAAATTCCATTGAACCACCCAACCATCCGAACCTGCTGAGAAAAACAAATGCGATTCAGGGCCTTTTGAGAGCGCATAAACGGCACCACGATGCCCAGCAAATGTATCAATCCGGTCTATTTTCAATGTTGACATAAATTATAATTACAAAATTGGTAATTTTACCAGCAATTCAACCCTTATGCCCGAAATTTCATCACAGCTTTCGAACCCTAGCCATGACACCTATGTCAAACTTTGGAAAATTGAAGAAGCTGCCGATTTCTTTCAAAAATTCCCTGCATCTTGGGCAATGCCCTCAATTAACGTAGCACAGAAAAGCCTCGAATCGCTCGCTGCGCGTTATTGCCTGTGGGAATTAATGAAATCGTTGGATTTAGCAACCTTAGTATTAAATCAGGATTACAGACAACGACCATTTTTAAACCATCCCATTTGGCATATTTCGATCAGTCACTCCTACCCTTACGCTGCAGCATGTATCAGTAAAAAGCCGTTTACAGGTATTGATCTCGAAAAAAATGATCGGAATGTGCAAAAAATAGCCCCTCGCTTTCTGAATCCTACGGAATTGGAGCTGTTAAAAGAAGATGCGCTGAAGCTTACATTGGCGTGGTCGGCAAAAGAATCCATTTATAAAGCTTGGAAACAGCCAGGCTTATCCTTCCAAAAAGCCATCGGATTACAATTTAACAGCGATCTATTGAGCGCGCAGGTAAACCAAGAAGATTCGTTTAAGGTCGCTTATGAACTCTTTGATGATTTCGTAATCACCTTGGTCAATCACTAATCCAAGGAATCAATCATATCCGTCAGCTCATCTTTATGCGAATCATCTCCCGCTTTTTCATAAGCCATGATGAGGTTTCGCAGGACCCGACGAATAATTTCCAAATTTGTACAAGGTTGATAATACACATCGTTTGGCGTTAAATTTAATTGAGCCAAATAATTATCGATATCAACCTTATTAAAAATCAAACCCTTGTTGAAGACATTGATGTAACATTGCACTTCATCCTTCTTATAGGTCAAAACAAATAAATTAGGCAAATTAACTCCATATACAGGAAGTCCTAATTTTTGCGCAATCCACATGTAAATCACACAAAGACTGATCGGATTACCCTTTTTCGTTTCCAAAACGATATTCAAAAAGGAATTATTGGCAGCATGAAAATTCTTCGTATTTGCCCCAAATTTCAATTGGTCAAACAACACGCCATTAATCACCTTCAATTGATCCATCGGATGCAAATTCTCGCGAATCTGAGGCCAAACCTCGAAATACAATTGATCCATATCCGCTTTCAATTGCGCAAATGAATATTCCGGAAAACGGTAGGTAGCGACAATCCACATGCCTTCCAATAAATCCATACCCCCACTCTCCTTCCACTGCAACAATCGCTGTTTCGTGGAATCGAGTTGGAAATCATGAATCATATTCTCCAACTTACTCTGAACCAAAGGATTAAGACTCAAATTCTCCCATTCATTTTCTAAAATCGGAATGATTTGAGGGCCCAAAGAACGCATTTTGGCTTCAACCATATCAACGACCTCCTGATCGGAATCGTCTAGTAATTGAATCATAGCTTTGATTGCGGGTTCTTCCATGGATACATTTTGATGCACAAAAATAGCTAATTTATTGCGTGTGTCAAATGCTCTAAACATTATTCCCATATTCCCTTTTTTAAGCTGAAAAATGGGACTAAATTTGTGGTTGCATCAATGCGAAAAGGCTTATCATGAATATTTTAATAACGGGAGGAGCAGGTTTTATTGGGTCACATACCTATGTTGCCCTCAAAGAACATGGCTTTAGACCGATTATTGTCGATAATTTTTCGAATTCATCTGATTCAGTCATTCGCCAACTGGCCGAAATATGCCAAGAACCGGTAGAATTTGTTCAAGGGGATATCAACCTTCATGCGACCTTAGACACGGTTTTCACTCATTATAACATTGAGGGAGTCATTCATTTCGCTGCAGCGAAGGCAGTAGGAGAATCTGTTGAAAATCCCTTGAAATACTACCGCAATAATGTTGGGGCTACTATCTTGTTATTAGAAAAGATGCAGGAATATGGTGTCAAAAACTTAGTTTTCTCTTCTTCTTGCACGGTTTACGGCCAACCTGAAACACTACCGGTGACAGAAAACTCGCCGGTTATGAAGGCTTTATCGCCCTATGGAAATACCAAACAAATTTGCGAGGAAATCATTGAAGAAAGCACGCGAGCAAGCCAGCAATTGAAGTCGATCTCTTTACGCTATTTCAACCCCATTGGGGCACATAAAAGCGCTAAAATCGGAGAATTACCGCTAGGACCACCCGCAAATTTAATCCCATATTTAACCCAATCGGTCGCAGGATTACGCGGACCCTTGCAAATTTGGGGAACAGATTATCCTACACCTGATGGAACTGCCATTCGCGATTATATTCATGTATGCGATTTGGCAGATGCTCATGTCAAAGCTTTGGCATACTTAATCAAGCAAAATCAAACACCATTCTACGACTACTTCAACATCGGTTCCGGAGAAGGCAGTTCTGTTTTGCAAGTCATTCAAGCCTTTGAAAAGGCCACAGGTAAAAAAGTCAATTATGAAATCTGCGAAAGACGAGCTGGCGACATAACGTCCGTTTATGCTTCCACGGATAAATCAAATAAAATATTAGATTGGAAAGCCAAAAGAAGCCTAGAAGAGTCATTAAAAGACGCTTGGGCATGGCAAGAAGCAATTTTATAAGTATATGAAAAAACTCGTTATTACCGGCGGTGCTGGATTTATTGGTTCACATGTTGTTCGATTATTCGTCAACAAATACCCTGAATACCAAATTTACAACTTAGATGCATTGACCTATGCGGGTAATTTGGCCAACAATGAAGATGTTGCGGATAAGCCCAATTATCATTTCATCAAAGCCGATATCACCGATGCGGAACATATAGATGCATTATTTGCAGAACATCAATTCGATGGCGTTTTGCATTTAGCTGCCGAATCACACGTAGATCGCTCGATTTCAGATCCTTTGGCATTTGTAAAAACGAATGTTATCGGAACGGTCAACTTATTACAAGCTGCCAAAAAGCATTGGGCTGGGAAATTTGAAGGTAAAAAATTCTACCACATCTCTACAGATGAGGTATATGGAGAATTGCACAATCCGGAAGAGTTCTTCTTAGAAACGACTCCTTATGATCCAAGATCACCTTATTCAGCTTCTAAAGCTTCTTCAGATCACTTTGTACGTGCTTTTCATGAGACATATGGTTTGCCTACGGTGATCACAAATTGCTCAAACAATTACGGGCCAAATCACTTTCCTGAAAAATTAATTCCCTTGATGATTCACAACATCATCAACAATAAACCACTTCCGGTCTACGGAAAAGGCGAAAATGTGCGGGATTGGTTATACGTCATCGACCATGCTCGTGCGATTGATACCGTTTTCCACGATGGGAAAATCGGCGAGACCTACAACATCGGTGGTTTCAACGAATGGAAAAACATCGACTTGGTACACTTATTGTGCAAGATTATGGATGAAAAATTAGGCCGCGCAGCTGGTACATCCGTTCAATTAATTACTTATGTAACGGATCGTGCAGGACACGATTTGCGCTATGCAATCGATGCCAATAAAATCATGAAAGAATTGGGCTGGAAACCAAGCCTTCAATTTGCCGAGGGACTAGAGAAGACAGTCGACTGGTATTTATCAAATGAAAAGTGGCTAAATGATGTCACATCAGGCGATTACCAGAAATATTATACAAACATGTATCAAGGAAGATAAGATGAAAGGAATCATTTTAGCCGGAGGATCTGGCACCCGTTTACACCCATTAACACTCGCTGTAAGCAAGCAATTAATGCCTGTTTATGACAAACCGATGATCTATTATCCCCTATCCATCTTGATGCTATCTGGGATACGTGAGATCTTGATTATCTCAACCCCACATGACCTCCCCCATTTCGAGAAATTGTTAGGCGATGGTTCAAGCATTGGATGTAAATTCGAATATGCCGTTCAACCGGAACCGAATGGTTTGGCACAAGCATTTGTCATTGGAGAAAAGTTCATTGGAAAAGAAAAAGTGGCTTTGGTCTTAGGAGATAACATCTTCTATGGTTCTGGACTGAGTAAATTGTTGCAGGCCAACAATGATCCTGACGGTGGTGTGGTTTATGCTTATTCGGTTAATGACCCAGAACGCTATGGTGTTGTGGAATTTGATGACAATAATAAAGTGATTTCGATCGAAGAAAAACCAACGAATCCGAAATCGAATTATGCGGTTCCAGGACTTTATTTCTACGACAATGATGTAGTTGAAATTGCCAAAAATATCGCTCCTTCTCCTCGTGGTGAATACGAAATCACGGATGTCAACAAAGAATATTTGAAACGCGGAAAATTATCTGTAGGTATCCTAAACCGTGGAACAGCTTGGCTGGATACGGGCACATTTGCCTCTTTGATGCAAGCGGGCCAATTCGTTCAGGTAATCGAGGAGCGTCAAGGTATGAAAATTGGCTGTATAGAGGAAGTTGCCTATCGCATGGGCTATATCAATGCTGAACAATTAGAAACTATCGCGAAGCCTTTGGTTAAAAGCGGATACGGACAATACTTATTAAATCTTTTACGCTAAGAGGTAGCCGGCCAATAATGCGGCTGAAAACAAGGCAATAGCTGGGAATTTCCCCGATTGCGCTAATAGAAAAGAACCCAATACAACGGCGATGGCAACCCCATCGCCGTTGACGATTAAAGGCGACATAAAGGTATAAACAGCAACGATCGTCAACCCAACCGACGAGGCCTGAATACCCGCCAAAGAAGCCCGAATAAAGCGATACTGCTTCAGTTGGCCCCAAATCCGATACACAAAAAAGATCAAGAACGTTCCGGGTAAAAACACACCCAGTGCACCAATCGCACTACCCGTCAACTCGCCTAAAAATCCATAATCACGCATCAACAATACGCCTAAATAAGAGGTCAAGGCGAATACTGGTCCTGGAAGGGATTGTGAAAGTGCCATCCCAGTCAAAAAATCATCCGAGCGAATCAAGCCTTTAAATTCAACAAACTCGGTATAGAGCACTGGAGCCAAAACTTGTCCTCCCCCAAAAACGATACTTCCATTCCGGTAGAAATTTTCGAACATGCGAATTGGATAATAATCCGTCACATGCCCCAAAATGGCTAATCCAAATAAGAATCCCCAATACAAATTGAAATTAGCCCAGGGAATAATCATCTTGTGTTTATTCTGTCGGGGAAATTCCTTAAAATTCAGCGAAGAGATTCCTCCGCCCAAGACTAGAACAAGCGGAAAGATATAAGGACTTTGAAATGCAATCCCCAGAGCTAAGGTTAATAAGAATATAAAGACGTACATCGGGCTTCGAATCACCTTCTGAGCCATCATCCAGCCCGCTTGCAAGATCAGACCAATTCCAACAGGCAAAACAAATTGGAGCACTGCTCGATTAGTCAAATAGGTCATCCCGTATGCCGCTGCCGTCATAATGAAAACGGCAGGCGTAATCCACACAATGAGGGTTAAATAAGCTAAACTTGCCCCACCCCGCTTTAATCCGATGGCCGTAATCATTTGCGTGGATGTGGGTCCGGGTAATACGGAACAGAGTGCCTGAATTTCAAACAACTCTTCTTCCGACAAATAAGCTTTTTGATGAACTAAACGTTTCAAAAAAAGGGCCCAGTGTACCTGTGGCCCTCCAAATGATGTTGCAGCCAAGATCAATACATCCCATAAAAAATTCAGATGCTTTGGCTGTTTCAATTTATTTTTTCTTTAATCCTAATTCGATTAATCGCTCATTCAAAAACTCGCCTGCCGACATATCCGTATATAATTTCGGATATTCTGTCGAAACACAAGAAGGCAAACAACTCAAATCCATTTCAGAGCGTGGATGCATGAAAAAGGGAATGGAATAACGCGATGTTCCCATTTTTTCACGTGGTGGATTGACCACGCGGTGAATCGTTGATTTTAGTTTGTGGTTGGTCAAGCGATCCAACATATCACCCACATTCACCACAACCTGATCTGGCAAGGCAGTAATCGGAATCCATTTTCCGTCCATACGCAAAACTTCCAATCCCTCAGCTGAGGCACCCATCAACAAGGTAATCAAGTTGATATCCCCATGCGCTGCCGCACGAACAGCACCTTCCGGCAAACTATCTGGATCCGCAATTGGGAAATAATGAATGGCACGTAAAATAGAGTTTCCATTTTTCACGCGGGACTCAAAATAATCCTCAGGTAATTCTAAATAAAGAGCAATTGCGGCTAATAAAGCCTTTCCTGCCGCTTCTAAGGTTTGAAATGCTTTAACTGTATTCATCCCAAATTCCGGATATTCGGCAGGAAACACATTTGCTGGATATTCATCCCAAACGGAATCTCCGTCCGACTTATGCGGCTGGCCCACATGGTAAAATTCCTTCAAATCAGCAACCTTAAAGCCTTTGGCCGTTTCCTTTCCCTTTCCTACATAACCTCGCTGACCTGCAATACCTGGAATTTCATAAGTCTGTTTTAAGGCATCTGGCGACTGAAAAAAGGTTTCAACTCCTTGGTATAAAGCTTTTGTAAAGTCATCAGATAAACCATGGCCTTTGATGGCAACAAAGCCAATCGTATTAAATGCAGCACCTAAATCTTGAACAAATTTTTGCTTGCGCACAGGTTCTCCCGACTGAAAATCAGCCAAATCCAAGGAAGGGATTTCGTCTAGTAACATATAATTATTTAATAAATTGTTGGGACACAAAATCCCAGTTAACAACATTCCAAAACGCATTGATGTAATCAGCACGTTTATTTTGATACTTTAAATAGTAAGCATGTTCCCATACATCTAAGGCCAAAATAGGCTTCCCTTTCACCTCCGCAACATCCATCAAGGGATTATCTTGGTTAGGTGTAGAGGAAATGACCAATTTACCATCCTTCACAAGTAACCAAGCCCAACCCGATCCAAATCGTGAGGTTGCCGCTTTACCAAATTCAGCCTTTAGGTTTTCTAAGGAACCAAAATCCTTTTGAATTTGCGCCAATAATTCTGCACTTGGTTGTTTTCCTGTTGCAGGAGCTAATAATTGCCAGAAAAAACTATGATTCCAATGTCCCCCCCCATTGTTGCGAACGGCTACGGGCTGTGTAGAAACGGTAGCTAAAAGCTCTTCCAATGATTTCGTAGAAGCACCCACAGCTTTGTTTAAATTATCTACATAAGCTTTGTGGTGGCGATCGTGGTGAATTTCCATCGTCAACTTATCAATATGCGGCTCCAAGGCATCAAAAGCATAAGGCAATGCTGGCAAGGTAAATGGAGCATTTTCCATTACCTGACGAGAACGAAAACTTGACAAAAGCGCTCCGGCTCCCATCAATTGTAAAAATGTATTGCGTTTCATTTTGAATATTTTAGTTATTCGTAAATCACCCGACCTACGATACTCCTACCTAAAGTTATCTCATCTGTATACTCTAAATCCCCTCCAATCGGGATACCGCGTGCAATGGTGGATATTTTAATCGAATATTCCGCCAATTTCTTCGTTAAATAAAAAGCTGTCGTATCCCCTTCCATCGTAGGACTCAAACCTAAAATCACTTCATCAAACTCGCCTGAAGCAATCCGTTGGATCAAGGAATCAATGTGGAGGTCACTTGGCGAAACACCTGCCAATGGCGAAATAATGCCCCCGAGCACATGGTATAAGCCTGTATATTGTCCCGTATTTTCAATAGCCATCACATCACGTAAATCCTCTACCACACACAAAATCTTCTCATCACGCTTTGTACTAGCACAAATTCCACACAAATCCCCATCCGAAATCATATGACATTTGGGACAAAACTTCGTTTCTGTCCGCAATTGAACCAAGGCATGTGCTAATTGCAACGATTGCGTTTCTGGGCGTTTTAATAAATGTAAAGCTAAACGCAAAGCAGATTTCTTCCCGATACCCGGCAATTTGGAAATCTCTTCCACCGCCTGTTCTATAATCCGAGAAGGGTACGTATGCATCATAGGTTAAATATCAACAGATTCAATTTCAGCCGAAATACCTCTTCGGCAAATTTCATTGCGCATGCTTAGCAAATCCTCATAAAGTCCCGATTTCACGCCACATTTACCCCGAAAATGGATCATTAAGGTACATTGCTCAGCTTGTTCAGCGGTATGTTCACACACCTCAATCAAGGTAATAATCACATATTCAAATGAATTAACATCATCATTGTAGACAACTAATTGATGACCAAACGAGGTGGCCTCTTCCAATAAGACCTCAACATCCGTTTGTTCTTGCGCTTGTTCTGCAAAAGAAAAACCGTTCATCAAATCAATATCTTGGGAGAAATCCATATTTTTGAAAGAATTAATTCACCTCATACAAATCTACTAAAAATCCGTTAAACCTCTATGTCTGTACAATTAGCCGGTGGAATTCTAGCCATCTATTTTGGACTTCTACTCGTCATCTCATACATCACGTCGCGTGGAGCGGATACCAACGACTTTTTCACGGCAAATCGGCAATCCCCTTGGTGGCTCGTAGCCTTCGGGATGATTGGAACTTCTATTTCAGGTCTTACCTATATTTCGGTGCCTGGCGCGGTGGGAAAAACCTATTTCACCTATTACCAAGTCATATTAGGCCATTCCTTGGGCTATTTAACCATTGCATTGGTATTGATGCCGCTGTATTACCGACTCAACCTCATTTCCATTTATGGTTATTTGGAGAAACGCTTTGGATTTTGGGCCTATAAAACCGGCTCTGCATTTTTCTTATTATCTCGCACCATTGGCTCGGCTGCGCGCTTGTATTTAGCGGTAAATGTACTTCAAATCGCCATTTTCGAGCCGATTGGCGTTCCATTTGTCTTAACTGTTTTTATATCCATTGCGCTTATTTGGTTGTATACACATCGCGGAGGCGTAAAAACGATTATTTGGACGGACACTTTGCAGACTTTGTTTTTGTTGGTGGCCTTGTTCATTACGATCGTATTGGTAGGCCAACAAATGAACATGGGCATTGGAGAGATGATTCAAACCATCCAAAAAAGCCCGTATTCACACATGTTTGAATGGGATTGGAAAAACCCACATTTCTTTGGAAAAGACTTCTTGGCTGGAGTATTTATCGCTATTGTGATGACAGGCTTGGATCAGGATTTAATGCAAAAGAATTTAACCTGTAAATCCATTGGTGAGGCGCAGAAAAACATGTTCTGGTTCTACTGGGTACTCTTGTTTATCAATCTCCTATTCTTGGCTTTAGGTGCTTTATTGTACATCTATGCACAAGCAAATCAGATTGCGATTCCTACTAAAACTGACGAATTATATCCATTACTGGCCTTAGGAGGCAACTTTGGTACCTTAGCGGCCGTGACCTTTTTATTGGGCATCATTGCGGCATCCTATGCGAGTTCGGATTCAGCGTTAACGGCACTAACAACGTCATTTTGCATCGATTTCTTACGGATTGAGAAATTTCAAGAGGCCAAACGCGAAAAGATTAAACACCGCGTTCACATTGGATTTTCAATCTTATTTTTCATCGTGATTGGGCTATTCCATGTGTTTAATAATCAGGAATTGATCGGGGCAGTATTCAATTTGGCGGGCTATACCTATGGACCTTTGTTGGGCCTCTTTGCCTTTGGATTATTCACCAAAACAGCCATTAAAGATCGCTATGTTCCTTTTGTCTGTGTAGCATCCCCCATCATCACATTTGTACTAGAAACACAATCGCAGGCGTTGTTTGGCGGATTTGGCTTTGCCAAACTGATACTCAATGGAGCGATTTGCTATTTATTATTGTGGAGTATTCGCGAGAAGGCTAAAATTTAATCGCATTCCGAATTGCGAAATAAACGACATTCTTGCCGGGACCTGAATCTTTCAAATAGGTTCCGGCTTGACAAAATCCCAATTCAGCCTGAAAGAAATAATGTTTCGTAGGAACATAATTAACTTCCAGCGCATAGATGTCGCAAATACCTAATTTAGAAGAAACTCCTTGAGTTTCTAATGGTCGCAAAGGCGACATATTCGGTGTGAAAATTCCATCTGCTGTACTCGCACGTGATACTAAAGATGCCCTTGCGGTGGCCAACCATTTTGTGCCCGCTTGGTAGCGAAGATAAGGGCTTAAGTTCAAGGTATTCGTGATATTCAAAGCAACCGTTTGACCGAAGGGTGGTCGGGCGAATAAGGTATTAAATGTGTTTAATTGTCCATCCATCGCCGACTCATCTCCAGGAACATAATTCCCACTAAAGCCGATGAAGCTATGTTTCAAGGCTTCTACATTAAAATCCCACACAAACATCCAAGCAGAAATTTCGAGCGCGTTAAACTGTCCCCATTGATGGGCTATTTCTACGTCGTAGTTCAACGAACGAAGCGGGGAATAGAATCGAATACCGGCCGTATGACGCTGCTCTAAGCCCTTTTTGAATACATATTCCCGCTGGGTACTTTCCAAAAAAAAATAATAAGCATCCACGTTTAATTTCCGCTTTTTATCCGTTTTGACTGCATATATCCCGCCAAATTCTTCTGACATGAGCCCATCGTCAAATACACCAGGGTTCATTTTGACCGGTTTTACATAAAAAGCATTTAATCGATAACCGGGATATTTCCCTTCCGCCGTTACACCTAAAAAACTTTGACGGGTATTAGGCCCCTCCTTCGTCGCCACAAAGCGCTCTTGGCCGAACATCATTTCTTGTCGGCCAGCCCGCAACAACCAATGCTTATTTACATTTGCCTCCAAAAACCATTGATGCACAGCCAATTGGTTTTCGTCCAACTGCGAAGTGATCGGATTGGGATTCAGCGATCTTGTTGTGTTATTCAATTGAACAAAAAGACGCAAGGCATTTCGATAATGTAAATCGCCATGCAGCATAATGCGGTGCATCCATTGATGCGGGCTGGCTTCTGTAAAGGAAGCGGGGAATTGCCCAAAATTGGCATTCGTATAATTCTGGTATTGTTCTCGCCATTCGCCGCCTACGCTGAGATTTAGTCCTTTTGCCATAGGCATAAACTTCAATCGTTCATCCCAAGATTTGGCGGAGCTATCTGTTTTTAAATAGGAGAAATCATCTTCAAAGCGAAGTCGGGCAATGTGCTGAGCATCAGCACAAAAAAATGTTAAAATAAAAAAGCTAAATAAAAGAATCCGACCGTACAAAATTCAAGAATTGAATGAATCACTAAAGGTACCGACAAAAGCCCTAAAATAAAAAAGAGCTTAAGTGGCTCTATCCTGCTTAATGAATATAAGTAACTGATAATCAGAATTATCATATAATATTCACCTAGAATAATCAGATATATTTGATTAATGCCAAATCATTAAGCTCATGACCTATTTTGGTCCAAATTTCCAAAATGGTACAAGAGCCACACTTATCAGGATAGAAATTCAACATTATTAATCTAAATTGATGAAAACTCTGTGTTCTACTTGAAAAGATTATTATTACTCCTAATTTGGATACTATTTGTATCGAATTTCCTATTTGCGTGGGCAGTCTGGCATATTATGGCCGGTGGCCAACGAATCGAAAAAAGCACGGCTGATATAATCATTAAAATAGCCAAAGTTCCGAGCGTTTTTTTCCACGAATTAATTGTGTATACCGGCTTGGGGCCTTCTCAATTGGCAATCCCCAATCAAATAGATCAATATCGGACCAAAAATATGTCTGGATATTTACTTATTTCAACGCTAAGCTCAGAAAACCAGTTGGCAGAGATTCAACTTTTGGATCTAGAAAAAAAGAAGGTTGTACAACGCTGGCAACCCAATTTTGATGACCTTGAGTTAAAAAATATCTCCAAGTTCAACCTTCGTATGACTCACCCACTTTTATTAAAAAAGGATTTGATCACCATTGCGGATGGAATTTTATATCGATTCGACAAAAACTCAATGGTAAAATGGAAAAATGATGGAAATTTTCATCACTCCATTGAATTAGATGCGGAGAATTCCATTTGGGTTTGCGGTACTATTAATCGAGCCGTGAATGGACATTCTATTCATTCAACTATTTGGGATGATGGAATTTTCAAACTAAATCCTGATAATGGCAAAACCATTTTCAAAAAGTCCATTTACGATATACTTATCGAAAACAATTACCAATACATCCTATTCAACACAGGCCCAAATACGCAGGACCTTATTCATGTCAATGATATTCAACCCGCTTTCAAAACGACTAAATATTGGCAAAAAGGCGATTTGTTGATTAGTATGCGAAACCGTAGTTCCGTGTTTTTATATCGGCCATCTACCAACAAAATTATTTGGTTCAAAACGGGTCCTTGGAATTTCCAACATGATTGTGATTTCTTGAATGATACGGAAATCGGCGTTTTTGGTAATGATGTGACAGATTTTAATGGCAAATCCTATTTAATACATGGGCACAACAATCAATATGTTTACAATTTCAAGTCGGGCAAGGTAAGCACACCTTATACCCAAATGTTTAAGTACGGAAAGATCAAAACATTGACAGAAGGCCGCTCTCGCATTTTACCTGATGGGCAGCTATTTGTCGAGGAAACCAATTTTGGTCGCATCCTCTTTGGAGATTCCAAGGGGGTCAAAGGAACTTATGTAAATCGTATAAATGATGATTACATAGGGATGTTAGGCTGGAGCCGTTATTACACAAAGGAAGAATATAAACTCTCAACTCAATAATAATGTCAATTTACTTGTATATAGGTCCGGGAATGGGCGGAGGGCTTTTTGCTGCCGTATTGGGAATTATTATTTCGCTGATCATGTCCTTGTTTGCTATCCTTTGGTATCCCTTTAAGAAGCTTTATCGAAAATTCAGAAAAAAAGAAGAGGAGGTATAACACATGATTTATTGTATCGCTGGCTTGATTGGATTTGTGTCGAGCATAATCTTCTTGCGGCTAGATTTTATGCCCAAATTGAAAACTATTTTGCATTTGAATCATGCTATGCTCACCTTAATTCAATCGGACAGTTCAGATGATATCAAACAGCAAGGGATACTCATGCATTCTCGGAATCTCTTCAAGACTTCCATTATCCTATTTATTATCACCTTCGTGACTTTGGTGCCATTCGGGTTCTTTGGTTGGATCTTTTGGAATGAAATTCAATTGATGAATATTATGCTGCTTTCGAGCGTTATTAATCTTATTGGATTTCTCGTTGGGCTACTCCTTTTTCATCACAAATATGAAAAATAATTACTCGCTTTTTGAGCAGTACTTGCACCGGCTCAGCGTGGGAAATCCCATGTTTAACGAGATAAGCTTTGACTTAGAAAAAAGCCTATTTCTAGCCAAATCTTCTTCCATTAACCCTCGGACCATTTTCATATCGGGATTAGCTCGTTCAGGCACAACTGCTTTACTCAATCATTTAGTCAATTTGAGAATAGGACATTCCCTGTCCTATCAATATCTCCCCTTTCTTTTTATGCCCAATGTAGCAACGAATATGCGAGGAAATAAAAAGGTATCAGAACCCCAAGAGCGCGCCCACGGAGATAATATTTTAATCAATGAAGAAAGCCCGGAGGCGATTGATGAAATTTTCTGGAAAAATCAAATAGGTGAAAAATACATACTTGATAAGCAAATGGCCCTACATGAGCCAAGCAAATCCGACCTGAGGGAATACAAAAACTTCATTCAACTGCATTTATTTAAGGCGAAGCAAAGCACCTATTTGACCAAGAACAACAATACAATTCTGCGCCTGCATGGGTTCATGAACCAAACTATCTTGGATACGCATTTTCTATTTGCCATCCGTGAGCCTTTTGCGCATGCCTCTTCCTTATTGAAACAACATGTCCGATTTCTAGACATGCATCAAAAAGATGCATTTAGTCGGACCTATTTTGACAGCTTAGGACATCATGAATTTGGTATGCATCTCAAATCATTCGATTTAAAAGATGAGGCCTTAAATACCGAATTAAACTGCCTAAACCCATTGCACTTGGAGTATTGGTTGGTCACATGGCTGAACTACTACCAATATTTAATGGCCCACTTCTCCCCCGATTGGATTTTGGTCGATTTCAACGATCTCTGTGGGCGACCCAATGAAGTCATGACACAAATAGCCAAAATGTGGGACTTTGAAGTCCAACCAGTGAATATATCGGCCTATCAAGCCCCGATTTATCAGAGCAACGAAGAAGTTTTTTCTGAGAGTTTATTGATCAGATGCCAACAACTTTATCAAAAACTAAAATCCTTATGTTTAGCAATCCCTTCGAAAGAATAAAGAATAAGGTCAACTACGCGGTATTTAAGACGATTAGCTATCGGGTCATCTCGTCTACATTGACATTTATTTTCGTCTATATAAACACAGGGCAAATGGCTATGGGCTTTACCTTGAGCCTTTTTGAATTCTTCTTTAAACCATTTTTGTATTTCTTTCATGAAATTATCTGGATCAATGTGGAAGCAGGTATCCGACGAAAAACGAAGAGCCAGGTAATTCATCACCTGAATGAGGAAATGATGCCAATTAGCAAGGAAGAAAAAGAGCGAGCATTTAATCAGAAAGGCATCAATATTTGGTTTAGTGGGCTTTCGGGATCGGGAAAGTCGACACTTTCTAAAATGTTAGAGAAACATCTATTCGACATGGGATACAAAACTGTGCTCTTGGATGGAGATAATACTCGAATGCATTTAAACCGTGATTTAGGATTTTCACTCGAAGACCGCATGGAGAATATTCGTCGGATTGCTGAGCTAAGTAAATTACTCAATGACGCAGGATTAATTACCTTATCTTGTTTCATTTCGCCTACTGAGGAAATCCGTGATTTGGCAGAGTCAATCATTGGTCCATCAAACTTTTATTTAGTTTACACAAATAGCAGCGTGGAAACATGTATTCAACGAGATCCCAAAGGATTATACAAGAAAGCCATTGAAAATAAAATCCCTGATTTCACGGGAATAAGCAGTCCCTTTGAAGTACCAAAGAATTATTTCATTGAAATTTCAACGGAATTATCCGTAGAAGAATCTTTTGAGCGGCTGTTGGAGGCCATATTACCTGAAATTAAACCTGAAAAAAAATTTATTTCATAATCGGAATTACAGGCCAACTTTTGTCCCCAAAAAGTAAATTTCATGAAAATTAGGAATACATACAGTTTTAAGCCTAGAAAAATAAAGAAGGTTCCATTTTGCTTATAGTAAAAATAGATTCAATTAATACTTCACTCTTCCCTCACTAATTAATTCTGGCAGGTGATCCATATCATGCAAAATTGTCATATCTGAAAACTGAGGCAAAAACTTTAGTAAACTTAAGTAGATCTGATGTTGCTTAAATTTAGCTTGAAATTCAGATTTCAACTTTTCTTCATCTTGACATTTATAAAAATCCCAATTTGTACCATCGGAAAAAAAAGGTAACACAAACCAATGAAATATATTTTTTGAATTGGGCGAAGGCAACTTATACAAACCTTGCGTTAGGGCAATATTGTGTTTTATCTTATGAACAATCAATGTATCTAAATCACCAGAATACTCGATATGGTCAATTATTCCTTTTGAATTAACACGATAAGCAAATAACCCAAAATTGCTTTTACAATAAACACCTTCTGGTATTGGAACATTTTTGACTAAGTCGTTTTCTAGTAAAACGTAACAATGTACTTTATTTTCAGGGTCTTGCTTTCCTTTATAATAGAAAGGATCTGTTATGTTTTTCGACTTGAAAGCAGACAAAACTTCTTTATTAAAGGCATTAGTATTTTGACCAATCGAATCATAATTCGACAATAGATAATAAACTACTATTAGCAGTATTTTAATTACAGTACGTTCCATTTTTTCGATTTTTATAATTTTGTTCTATTTCATTCATTTTATTTCTAACATCTTGATTCATTTCAGCACTATCATTCTTATATAGATTAGTCTTTTTTAAACCTGCAAAGACCAAAGATTTTGCTGAAAAATCATTTAAATCAGTGAATTGACGCCTTAATGAATTCATGGTAATTTGTAAATATTGGCCCGCCATTTTTTCATGATCCAAACTTCCTTTTTCATTAAACAAATAAGTAAGCTGAGCATGAAGTAATTCATGATAAATTACAGAAACAATTACCTCTTTAGAATAATTAGGCAAGAAATTTGTATTTAGAGTAATAAAATATGTATCATTTTTAATGCGTGAAAATTGGCCTAAATCACGTGTTTCGTCATTATTTTCAGGCAAATTAGCTTCATTAAAAACAATCTTAATATTCGTTTTCTCACCAAAATTCTGTAACAACTGCGACATCTGATTCAAAATATCTGTATTGTGCAATACCATATCTAAGGTAGCTTTTAAACAAGGATTTTTAACGCCTTGAGTCGATACCATGGGAACAGGTCCCGATAATTGTGCCATCATCAAGTCGGCAGAAGTACCACCGCCACCCCCACTCACTACATCGGAAGGTTGAAGATCCACATAGCCAAAGTTCTGCATGCGTGCTGTGGGAATGAGAAAATAGGCTCCACCACCCAGCCTTGGCGAATAGCAGAAAACTTCTTCTAACATTTCAGCTTCCAGATTTTTCAAATGATTAGTATTTAACTGCCCAAAACCTTTCTTGTATTGAGTTGTATTGGAGAGCGATAAATCTTGATACATGTTTTCAATGTCTTTCGTTTGTACTGATTGATAACAAGCAGCTAATATCAAGCCGCACAAGACAAAGCAGGCAAATTTGCTTATCCACTTCATAATTCATTAGGGTTAGGTTATTCGAAATCAGACATTTACATCTAATTCGATGGCCTAAACCTAAAGACAAAAAATAACTTGAGCTATTCCAAAATCGAATATCAGAACGAGGTTTCACGAAAACACCTCAGAAGCGAAGAAAAGGCAGAAAAGAAAGAATTAATGCAATAAAATTATCAGTTTACTGATAAAATGGAATGGCTTGAAAACAAAAAAACCACTCGCCTGAGTGGTTTTTTGCCTACCGAAGTAGTCCGTACGGGAATCGAACCCGTGTTTCATCCGTGAAAGGGACGTGTCCTAACCCCTAGACGAACGGACCATTATTTATTTTGGTGGCACAAAGGTAGGCTTTTCCCTTTTAAATCCAAACTCCTGATTCAAAAAAAGCTTATTTTTTTCTAATTTATTTTCGCTATTTTAGCCTTATCATTGAAACTGAACCCCTTATGGCAAATGTAAAACCTTATTCCCGGCTGTCTGATTTTGACGTGGCGCTTTTCCTAAATGGCAAACATACACGCCTTTACGAAAAATTAGGTGCATTCGAAATTGAACACGAAGGAGAAATCGGAACTTTTTTTGCCGTTTGGGCACCTAATGCAGAAGCGGTTCATGTGATTGGTAATTTTAATTTTTGGGATAAATTTTCGCATCCCTTGATGAAACGCTGGGATGCATCCGGAATTTGGGAAGGATTTATTCCCGGAATCCGTAATGGCGAAACCTATAAATACGGCATCCAAGCCAAATCCGGCGAATATTTAGAAAAACTTGACCCTATGGGTCTCTTTTGCGAAACTCCTCCCAAAACCGCTAGCATCGTTTGGTCTACCTACAAAGAATGGAACGACGCGCCTTGGATGGAAAACCGCAAAGCCAAAAATGCCTTGGACGCTCCCATGTCCGTTTATGAGGTCCATTTAGGCTCTTGGCAAAAAACACTCGATGATCAATACCTGACCTACGACGATTTCGCCGATAAACTCGTATCCTATGTCAAAGAAATGAATTTCACCCACGTGGAATTCATGCCCGTCATGGAACATCCCTACGCACCGTCATGGGGGTATCAAATTACTGGATACTTTGCGCCATCATCGCGTTTTGGCGACCCACAAGGGTTCATGCGCCTCGTAGAACGCTTTCACCAAGAAGGCATTGGCGTTATCCTAGACTGGGTTCCCTCCCACTTTCCAGGTGATGCGCATGGCTTGAAAGATTTTGACGGTACGGCAATTTATGAGCATCCGGATCCGCGGAAGGGTTATCACCCCGACTGGAAATCCTATATTTTCGATTACGGCCGCACCGAAGTACGCAGCTTTTTACTTTCCAACGCCGCATTTTGGTTGGAGCGCTATCATGTCGACGGATTACGCGTAGATGCCGTGGCATCCATGCTTTACTTAGATTATTCGCGTAACGACGGCGAATGGATTCCAAATGAATTCGGCGGAAACCATAACTTGGATACGATATCTTTCTTACAGGATCTCAACGTACACATGTATGGCGAATTCCCTGATATTCAAATCATTGCAGAAGAATCCACATCCTTTAATGGGGTCACCAAACCGGTCTTCATGGGCGGTTTAGGCTTTGGCCAAAAATGGATGATGGGCTGGATGAACGATACGCTTCGTTTCTTCCAAAAAGATCCGATTTACCGCCAACATCACCTTAATGAGTTGACCTTCTCCCTGATTTATGCTTTTACGGAGAATTTCTGCTTGCCGCTTTCACATGACGAAGTGGTGTATGGTAAAAATTCCTTGCTTAATAAAATGCCAGGGGATGATTGGCAGCAATTTGCGAATCTCCGACTCCTATTTTCAGAACAATTCACACACCCTGGAACGAAATTAATCTTCCAAGGGGGTGAATTTGGCCAAAGAGAAGAATGGAACCACAGTGTGAGCTTAGATTGGCATTTGACCGAATATGCGCCACACAAAGGGATTCAGGCGACCATGAAGGCGCTTAATAAACTATATCGCGAAGAACCTGCCTTATACAAAAAGCAGTTTTCACACGAAACCTTTGAATGGCTAGAATCCAATGACCAAGGAAATTCCGTGGTTAGTTTCTTGCGTAAGGGCGAAACGAACAAAGAAACCTTGATCGTTATCTTGAATTTAACACCAGCACCACGCGAAGATTACCGCATTGGGGTTCCTTTACCAGGGGTTTGGAAGGTATTGTTTAATTCCGATAAAGGTGAATTTGGAGGCTCCGACTACCCTACCAAAGGCGCAGTTATGACGGAAGAGTATGGCTGGCATGGCAAGGCATTCTCGATTTCGATCAGCCTCCCTCCTCTTTCTTGTTTGATCTTAAAGGCTTAATACAAAAGGGCGGAAACAATAAAGACTCAGAAAAATTCCGAGCCTTTATTCAATCCGCCTAAGTAGTATTTTTATAAATAAGCCCGTTCAGAGGCTATTTAAATCAAAATTGTACACAAAAATACTACTATATTTCAATTATTGAAATTTGTCGGCTGAAAATTTATACTATTCAAATAATTAATGTTTTTTCGCCAAGATATCTTCCATATCGGAGAGTTCTACCTCCAAAGCTTTTGTCGAAATCGTTATCTCCCAAGCGCTCAACATCAATGCGACGCTCATCCCTAATAAAGCGATACCAAAGAACCAGCGTGCAACCAACTGCATCTCAAAGAAGATAAAAAACATACATATAACACTCAGAATCAAGCTGACGATCGCGATGATTTGCATGTTTTGAATCAACTTCATCCGTAAACGGAGATTTTCAATTTGCTTCAAAATCGAATCGTCGGGGTTTTGTTGGAACTTCTCATGCAGCCCACGAATCAGCGATGCCATGGACATGAAACGATTCGTGAATGCAATCATCAACAAAGAAACCGTTGAGAATAATAATGCGGGAGTACCTATGCCTAATTCCATCTTATTTGATATAATATTCGTCTAAATACATCGACATTTCTTCTTGAATCTTCTTCGCCTCGCGTTTCGCATCAATCGCAGGATTGTCCCCTGCATAGATGATTCCACGGGATGAATTCACCAAAAGACCCACGCGGGAATTCATGGCGTATTTAGCTACATCTTCTAAACTACCTCCTTGCGCGCCTACACCAGGAACCAAGAAGAAATTATCAGGAGCAATTTCTCGCACCTTTTGCAAGAAATCAGAGCGCGTAGCTCCGATTACGAACATCATTTCCTCCGGAGAACCCCAACTCTGCGCTAAGCGCATCACGCGCTCATACAAAGGAATGTAATCTTCCGACTTCGTCATTTGGAAATCATGACCACCTGGATTGGAAGTTAAGGCTAATAAAATGACCCATTTATCTTCAAAACGCAGAAAAGGTTCTACGGAATCATGTCCCATATATGGCGCAACTGTCACTGAATCAAAATTAAATCCAGCACAGTTCGGGTCAAAAAAGGTTTGTGCATATTTATAAGCCGTATTCCCAATGTCCCCGCGTTTCGCATCGGCGATGGTAAATACATCCTTTGGCATGTATTCCATCGTCTTTTGCAAACTCTCCCATCCTTTTGGACCAAAGGCTTCGTAAAAGGCGATATTAGGCTTATAAGCGACAGCATAATCAGCTGTTGCATCAATCACCGCTTTATTAAAAGCAAAAACAGGATCTGCTTCTTTTTGAAATGCCGTAGGGATTAAAACAGGATCCGTATCCAAGCCCACGCATAGAAATGAGCGCTTATTTTCTATATGCTTAACTAATTCGGTTGAATTCATGGTGATTTAGGAAAAGGCATTGTATTAATGCCTAAATATCGATAATTTTGGCACAAATTAAGGCCTTTCCTAGGCAATATCAAACAAAGGAATTTAAATTCTATGCAATTTATCCAGCACGATCTACCCGGAATTATTGAATGTATCCCTACTAAATTTCACGATGACCGCGGTCATTTCTACGAATCATATAACCAAACGCGTTTTGCTGCGAACGGGATTCCGGAAAATTTTGTGCAAGACAATTATTCCTACTCGACTGCTGGTGTTATTCGTGGACTTCACTTCCAAAAAGAACCGCACGGCCAAGGAAAATTGGTTCGTTGCATGACGGGCAAAGTGATGGATGTGGTGGTCGACTTGCGTAAGAGTTCGCCGACTTTTGGCCAACATGGAACATATATTCTAGATGCTGAAATAGGCAATATGCTTTATGTTCCCGTGGGATTTGCCCATGGATTTGTGGCCTTGACAGACGCCATTTTTGTATACAAATGCACTGATTTTTGGAACAAAGAGGCTGAGTCAGGAATCCGTTGGAATGACCCAACCTTGAACATTGATTGGGGAGTGGATAATGCCATTGTATCAGACAAGGACCAAATATTACCCCTATTTGACCCAAACGAAACAATATTTAAGTAATTTTCATACCTTTGCAACAATGACTCGCAAGCTGATTTTATCAAGCCCATTATTGGAAATAACCATCTCAAGGTTATGCCAAGAGCTCATTGAAAATCAAATCCAAGATACAGAAACGGTCATTTTAGGCCTTCAACCCCGCGGAATTTATTTCGCAGAACGTATCGCCGCCGAATTAGGCAAACAATTAAATACCTCTTTCCCTGTTGGCCGCTTAGACGCTACCTTCTTCCGCGATGATTATCGTCGTCGTGATACGATTGCGCCTAGTACAACAGACATTTCCTTTTTGATCGAAAATAAACGTGTCATTCTAGTGGATGATGTGTTGGCAACCGGTCGGATGGTTCGCGCCGCTTTGGATGCGATGAACTCCTTTGGCCGACCAGCTAAAGTCGAACTATGTGTCTTAATCGACCGTATATATAACCGAGATTTACCCATTAACGCGGATTACGTAGGTAAAAGTGTCAATACGCTCCCTACTGAAAAAGTACTCGTGGAATGGAAAGAACAAGGACACGAAGCAGATAAAATTTGGTTAATTACCCAATAACAATATGTTGAAATCGCCACACTTATTAGGAATCAAAGATTTAGATGAAGAATCTATTCACCTAATCGTTAAAACGGCTAAAGAATTCAAAGAAGTTCTCAACCGACCGATTAAAAAAGTTCCTTCTTTGCGTGATGTTACAATTGCCAACGTATTCTTCGAAAACTCTACCCGTACCCGTTTATCTTTTGAACTTGCAGAAAAACGTTTATCTGCGGATACGATTAATTTCTCAGCCTCTGGAAGCTCAGTCAAAAAAGGAGAAACACTACTCGATACAGTAAATAACATCCTCGCGATGAAGGTGGACATGATTGTCATGCGCCATGCAAGTCCAGGTGCACCGCATTACTTAGCGAAACATATCAAAGCGAATATCGTCAATGCAGGCGATGGAACGCATGAACACCCAACGCAAGCCCTTTTAGATACCTATTCCTTACAGGAAAAATTAGGGGATTTGGCAGGAAAGAACATCGCAATTATTGGAGATATTCTTCATTCACGTGTCGCTCTTTCGAATATTTATGCCTTGAAAAAACAAGGAGCCAATGTCCGCCTTTGTGGACCTAGCACCTTGATTCCGAAGCACATACAATCACTTGGCGTCGAAGTTTCCCACGATGTAAAAAGCACGTTGCAATGGTGTGATGCTGCGAATGTCTTGCGGATTCAGTTGGAGCGCCAACAAATCAAATACTTCCCAAGCTTACGTGAATATTCTCAATTCTTTGGAATCACACGTCAAATGTTGGAAGAATTACCCAAAGAAATCGTCTTGATGCATCCAGGCCCGATCAATCGAGGAGTGGAATTAAGTTCCGATGCGGCAGATTCCCCTCATTCGATCATTTTAGATCAAGTAGAAAATGGCGTGGCGGTTCGGATGGCGGTGTTGTATTTACTTGCTTCGCGCGGCTAATAAATCCTTATAGGCTTCGAATAATTGATTTCCTGTGATTTGATTACCACAGGCATAATGACCTAATGGACATGATTTTTTCCCGTGGTCACCACAAGGCCGACAAGCTAAATCCACTTCAACAATTCGATTCCAAGTTGCCAAAGGCCCAAAGCCAAAAGCAGGTATCGTTGAACAAAATATCGCAACCGTAGGCGTATCTACCGCAGAACAAATGTGCATCGGTCCAGAATCATTCACAAAGGACATCAAACTATGTTGATAGATTCGAATCGCATCGACTAAGCCATGTTTTCCTGCTTCATTGATAATCTGGCTTTCCGGACAGGCCTGCTCTATTTCCTCAGCTAAATGAACCTCATTCGGGGCACCCATTAAAACCACTGGCTGCGATGCGGGCAAAAGCTTAATAAAATCAATCCAAACGCGAACAGGTGTTCGTTTCGTTTCCCAAACAGATCCGGGAGAAATACAGATATAATCCTGCACAGACAAAATATTGTCTCCTGGCAGAGACAAAAAGGGCTTATAAACCTTTGGTCCTAACCAAGAAGTTAATAATGCCGTATTGCGTTCTGTTTCATGTTTACCATTTCCCCATTCATGCATCACACGTTCCGTAAAGAACCAAGACAACGGGTTTTTATCGAACCCTATGACCTTGTTAGCGCCAATGGTCAAACTCAATAAACCCATACCAAAGAATCGTTGGGCCACGAATACCTGATCAAAGCTTTCCGCTTTTAAATCCTTTTGCAGCGATTTCCAAGAAGCCAATTTGTGCTTTTTATCATAAGCCCAAACTTTGGCTAGATTCTTGTGTGGATATGCTTGAAAAATGGATTCATTCCCTTTACGGACTAATAAATGAATGGATGTTTCTGGGGATTCGAGGCGAATTTTCTCCAACAAAGAACTAATCAAAATGGCGTCCCCAAGGAAAGCTGTTTGAATAATAAGTACTTTGTTTGAGATGGACATGAAAGAAATATGCGTGATTCGGCATAAAATTAGTTAATTTTGAAATCTTTTGCGCTACGATTATTTATGAATTCAATTCAGTTAACAACTTTGGACAATGGGATAACGATTGTTCACCGACAAGTTCAGCATACCGAAATTTCACATTTGGGTATCATGTTGGACATAGGAAGTCGGGACGAGTTGGACAATGAACAAGGATTAGCGCATTTTTGGGAGCATTTAGCCTTCAAGGGTACCCAAAAGAAGAACAATATGCAGATCATCAATCGCCTCGAGGTAATCGGTGGTGAACTGAATGCTTATACGACAAAAGAAAAAATCTGTTTTCATGCCTCTATCTTAAGCCCTTATTTCGAGCGGGCCTTGGAACTATTAACAGACATTACCTTTGAATCCGTATTTCCTGAAAAGGAATTAGAGAAGGAACGTTCCGTTATTTTAGAGGAGATGTCCATGTATTATGACGCTCCAGAAGAAGCCATACAGGATGATTTTGACGAATTATTATTCCCTAATCACTCTTTAGGAGTGAATATTCTAGGAACTACACAAACGGTTCAATCCTTCCAAAAAAAGGACCTGGAGTCTTTCATCGAACGAAACCTAGACACCTCTCGCATCGTTTTCTCTTCCATCGGTAAATTAGATCCTAGCAAAGTTTTCGCCTGGGCGGAAAAGCATTTAGGCTCCATCAAGGCAAAGAGACAAGTGGTAAAACGCGTGGCACCGTCACCCATGATTCCACAAACTAAAGTCACGAAAAGAGGACTTACGCAATCGCACGTAGCCTTAGGCCGTCAATCATTTGCCATTGAGAACCCGAATCGATTGGCTTTTTTCCTCTTAGTGAATCTTCTGGGTGGCCCCAGCATGAATTCACTACTGAACGTTTCTGTCCGTGAGCGACATGGTTTAGTCTATTCTATCGAAGCTAGTTTAACCTCGTTTTTAGATTCGGGGTATTGGGCCATATATTTTGGCACTGAGCCAAATCAGGTTAATAAATCCCTACAATTGATCCAAAAAGAATTCAAGAAACTTCAGGAAAAGGAATTAACGGCCCCTCAGCTTACTAAAATTAAAAGTCAATTAAAAGGTCAATTAGCCATGGCAGAGGAAGGTAACCTTAATTTCATGTTGATGATGGCTAAAAACCTGTTAGATCGGGAGAAAATAGAAAGTTTAGAAGAAATTTTCGAACAAATCGATCTCATTGATAGCGCACACATTCAATCCCTAGCGAAAGAAATGCTAAATCCCGATACCTTGAGTTATTTGATTTTCGAACCTTAATTCGGTGCACCTTTACCTCCATATCCCTTTTTGTAGACAAGCCTGTCATTACTGCGATTTCCATTTTTCGACCAATATGAGCCGAAAAGAGGATATGGTCAACGCGTTATGTAACGAAATAGCAGCACAGAAAGATTATTTGCAGGGCGCTGAACTACAAACGATCTATTTTGGCGGAGGAACCCCTTCCCTCTTGTCTTCTACAGATTTAGATTCGATTTTTAACACGATTCGCAGCTTTCATCCCGTTGCAAACGATGCTGAAATTACCTTAGAGGCGAATCCAGAAGATTTAACACTAGATTATTGCCAAATGATTGCATCCAAAGGCATCAATCGCCTGAGTATCGGTATTCAATCCTTTCAGGAGAAAAACCTAGTCCTGATGAATCGAAACCACCAGGCGTCAGACTCCATTCAAGCGATTCAGAATGCGCAAAAAGCAGGTATCAACAACATCAGCATC
>CALLKB010000129.1 GCA_938008575.1 uncultured Cytophagaceae bacterium
TCGAACGCATGTTGGAGAATTTCGGTCGGGCTGTTTCTACATTAATCAATGTCATCGATCCCGACGTGATTGTCATCGGTGGAGGACTTGGGAATATTGATTTGTTGTATACGGAAGGTTATGACCGTATACGAAAATACATATTCAATTCAGGCGAAGTTTTAACACCTATCGTAAAGCCAAAATTGGGTGATAGCGCAGGCGTTTTTGGTGCAGCAATGCTTTTTGCCTAGACTTTTAAGAACCACTTTTTGCGATAAAAAACATAGCATATAACCCAACAAACGAGTACGAAGCTGATGGCAAAGGCTAGGGATCCATTGTATTTACCAAATACTGGTTCGAAAATATGCCAATATAGCCACGTTCCTAAGTCGGTAACTCCATTACCTTCCGGCATTTCAATTTTGCCAATTTGAATGGATAAAACCTCCGAAACGGCATAGGCTAAAATCGAATTTGTCCCAAAAACCAAGAAGAATTTATTGGCAAAATGGCGTTCTTTGGTCTCGATCCACCAACTCAACAATCCGATTAAAACAAAGTCAATCCCCGCGCAAAGCAATACAAACGAACTTGTCCACAGTTTTTTGTTGATAGGAAATACTTTGTCCCAAATCAATGCGATGACAATTAAAGCGATTCCGTAAACCAATAAATTTGCTAGGGGAGACTTATTAATTGCACGTTGTTTTTCAAGAAATACACTAGCTTGATAGCCCAAAAGACAGGTGGAAATAGCGGGTAAGGTGCTTAATAATCCTTCGGGATCAAAGGGAATACCGTTGCCGTGATACAAGTGATTTGGCCCAAATAAAAATAAATCTAATTTCAATACCGCGTTCGTGCTTAATTCATAGGGTGCATTCGTGTCGCCAAAAAATGCCATAATGGCCCAATAAGCTAGCAAAACCAGGACATTAATGCGTGTTAGCCAATTCGTTGGTACGCTTAATGTAATAAATGAAACGGCACAATAGGAGAGTGCGATACGAGGTAATACATTCAGAAAGCGCATTTTTTCAAATGAGAAATCCGTGAATGGGAAATAGAATATCACGTAGTTGATTAAAAAAAGCATCAAGGTACGTTTAATGATTTTCGATCGAACGCGAGGGGTAAGAGAATAGTTAAATGACTTGAATGAGAAGCGCATGGCAACCCCAACCATGAATAAGAAAGTAGGGAATACGAGATCTGTTGGCGTGAAACCATGCCATTTGGCATGCTTTAATGGGCCGTAAGTAAAGTCCCCGTTTCCTGATGTATTAACGAGAATCATCCCCGCTAATGTGATACCGCGTAGGATGTCCAAAGACAAAAATCGTATTTTCATTATTAAAGGTTTAGCAGAACAGGTATTGTTTGGCTACCTGAATCGGATGTAAATCTAAAATAATATTTTCCAGAAATGAAAGGAGGTAACGAAATTTCTGAAATTGGCGCGATGTTTGTAAAGCTTTGTATTACAGCGCCTTGTGAAGAAATAATTTCTAAGCTTACTGATTTCGATTGGTGTTCAATATGGATTGCTTGTCCGGCGGCAACTGGGTTAGGGAAGATGCGTATCGATTGATTAATCACAGGTTCTACGCCTAAGATCGGGTTAATGATTTGGCTTGCTCGGTCAAAATGTGGGGTTCCATAACCTAAGAAATTGTCCGGTTTTAGTGCCAAGGTACCCGATTTTCGAAGCGCCTGCATGATTTCCCAGGCATTTTTTGTTGGATGTGCTTGAACTAATCCAGCTGCTAAGCCTGCGACTAAGGGTGCCGAGAAAGAGGTTCCACTGAATGCATTGATGGTTCCATTGGGTAAGCTGCCGATCGTTGCAAGGCCCATCGCAGCAATGTCAGGCTTGATCCGATTGTCATAGCTAGGGCCAATGGAACTAAAAGAAGCGCGTAGTCCCGTTCGGTCTACGGCCGCAACACTTAAAATAGAATCTGCATCTGCCGGAGATGAAATGTATTTCCAGTTCGAAGAACCCTCATTTCCGGCCGATATGGTACAAATGATTCCCCGTTGGCTTGCCCAAGTGGCCGCTTTGGAACTCAGCGCCGTTTTTCCATCCATATCCCGGTAGGTATGGTCGTATTTAGGGTTATCAAAAGTGGTATACCCTAAGGAGGAACTTAATACGTCTGTTCCTAAGCTATCAGCCCATTCGGCGCCTCGAAGCCAATTGGCCTCTTCAATTAATAATTCATGATCACTTTCTTCGGTTTGCGCCAAAGCAAAATTGGCCATATAGGCCGTACCATAAAGTTTTCCATTCGCTTGCCCGCCAATGGTACTTAAGACTTCTGTTCCGTGTGAGCCCCCATTGAACACATTTTTTTCGCTAGGGTCAGTTGCTAGTGTAGCCAAAACTCTTTTTTCAGTAAATAAGGGTGCCAAAACGGGTGATATATTGGCATCTAAAAAGCCATCGTCTAACAAGGTTATCAAGGTATTCTCTCCTCGGAAGCCCTTTTGATGCATGATATCTACACCAATTTGTGTCAATTGTGCAAATGATACTCCATAATCCGAAGGAGACTCATTGGCAAGTTTACGAAAGGCTGCATTGACTTGGATTCCCCCGACAGAGTCTAAAGCCATGTTTTTGTAATAACCTTTTACAGATGGGATTTCTAGAATTTTTTTAAGTGTTGGTGGATCTGTTTTAATCACCGCACCATTGATCCATTTTAAGGGATAGAGAACTGTAGCACCTTGGGTGATTACCTGATTGATGTAATTGGTACTTACGGGTAAATCTTGTTCTGTGAGTTTAATTTGCATTTTAGCGCGTCTATTTAGCGCTCGGGTACTTAAAAAGGCTTGTGGTTGATTCAGCGTATAGCTGTTCGCTTGTTTGTCTTTGAATAAAATGAGGTACCTATATTTGGGGGTCGTTGTTCCTTGCGCTATTGCGCTCTGTATGAAAGCTAGTAAAACGACTAAATGTAAGAATTTGATAGGTAGAACACATTTTGATTCGGTGAATTTACTTATATTTAGATATATTTGGAACAAATTCACAGATTTATTCGTTCGAAATAATGTTTTAAGCTGAAATTGGATGCGCACATTTTTGAATCGTAGTTTCTTGCTTGTATTTGTGGCATGGTTTTTAGCGGCCAATGTGGGTTTTTCATGGACGCAATCCACCTGCCTGTTTACAGGAATTCAAAAGGCTTCCTTGACCATTCAAAAATCAACGGGACACCCGAAAGAAACGCAAATTAAGCGCTCGACTTGTTTTCATTTTAAGCATTTTCAGGTTAAGCAACATTCGGTCTTTTCTGTTAAAAAACAAGCTTTATCGGTTGACTTTGGTTCTTTTGATAATTCTTTGCTTGCTCAATTCAAGCCTGTTTTTGGAGTGGTTCATGCCGTCCAAAGTTATACAGCTAACGTACCTAACGCACAATCGCTTCGGCGTGCCTTATTGCAAGTATATCTGATTTAGGAGAATTAAATGGTTTCATTTGTTTCACTAAAACAGCTTATCTCATGTATTCAAAATATGTATTGATTTTTTGCCTGCTTTGTTCGCAGGCGATGGCTCAGGAAATCACCGGTCGGGTGATGAGCCTTGATGATTCCGGAAAAATGGAGGATCTTCCTGGTGCTTCTGTCTATTACCAACCTGATAAAAAAGGCGGTATTGTAGGAGCCAATGGATTGTTTTCGCTTAAAGTTCAGACCTTTCCCGGTTGGTTGCTCATTCGTTCGGTTGGCTTTGCCCCCGATTCTGTATGGGTGACGAAACCCCAATTTGTCCATGTACATCTTCGCGCTAATGATGCTGAATTGTCGGAGGTTAAAGTCCTCGCAAGTCCAGGTGGACACGATGTACAATCCATTCAAAGTCGTGAAATTTTGACCATGAAAACCCTGGCGAAAGCGGCATGTTGCAATCTATCTGAGAGTTTTGAAACCAACGCAAGCGTATCTGTCAATTTCACGGATGCCGTCACGGGTGCGAAGCAAATCTCGCTTTTGGGACTCTCTGGTTCCTATGTTCAGACGCAGGTGGAAAATGTTCCTTCGATACGTGGTTTAAAATCAACTTATGGGTTGAATTACATTCCAGGTACTTGGATTCGTTCTATTGATTTAGCCAAAGGCCAGAGTTCCGTAGTGAATGGCTATGAGTCCATGACGGGGGCGATCAACATGGAATTAGCCAAACCGGATACCTCGGAGGTGTATTTTTTGAATGCCTATGGCAATTCGCAGGGGCGGTTTGAGGTCAATCAACAAGCTGCGCATAAATTCAATGGAAAGCTTTCAACGGCGCTGTTGACACATTATTCCCAACAAGCATCGCGCATCGATGGGAATGGAGATGGATTCATGGATTTACCTTTATTTAGCCTGATTAATGTGATGAATCGTTGGAAATATGCGACTGAACATTGGATGCTACAAGCAGGGGTGGGTTATCTGAAGGAATCCCGACTAGCCGGTCAAAATAGCTTCGATGAACAACAATCGAATCGTTATCAGGTCTATGGTTTTGGGAGTAATACGGGTCGTTTTGAAGCATTTGCCAAGATTGCTCGTTTGTTTCCTACGAAACCTTGGAAGGGCGTTGGTTTAATTTTGTCGACAAGCCAACATCAAAATGATGCCTATTTTGCACTCAAGCAATATGCGGGTCGGGAGCAGAGTATGTTTGGGAATTTGATTTATCAGTCGATGATTGACAATACAAATCATACTTGGAAAGCAGGGGCTAGTTTCTTGTATGATTCCTATCAGGAGCGGTATTTAGATTCGAGTTATGCACGGACCGAATTGGTTCCGGGTATCTTTGGTGAATACACATTAACGGTTCCGAATAAGTTTACCTTGGTGCTGGGTAATCGCATCGATTTTCATAATCAATTGGGCATGAAATGGGTTCCTCGTTTGCATGCCAAATGGGATATCGCATCGGATTGGTATGCACGTGTCTCCGCGGGAAAAGGCTGGCGACGTGTGAATCCTTTGGCAGAAAATATGGGCTTCTTGGCGAATAATCGCTATCTACAATTGTTGGGTAATCTAAATCCTTTGGAAGAAGCGTGGAATTATGGATTCAGTTTGACGCATGATTTTACGTTGGGCAGTCGGAAAGCGAATCTAGTTTTCGATTATTTCCAAACGGATTTTACGCATCAATGGATCGTGGACATGGAGACGGCTCATTCGATTCGCATGTACACAAGTCCGGGCGTGTCTTATGCCAAAAGTGCTCAAATCGAATTTAATTATAGTCCCATCCCTCGTTTAGAATGGAAGACAGCTTATCGGTTTCAAGATGTGGCTTCCGATTATTATGGCCAAAATGGAAGCTTGAGAAAATTAACGAAACCTTTCTTGAACCGGGATCGTGTGCTAGTCAATATTGCTTACGCAACAAAATATGATATTTGGAAATTTGACTTAACCTGGCAATGGAGCGGGGAGCGTCGAATTCCGAACGCTTATGTACATACGACTGATGCGCCTGAGGTGAACGCCCCAGCGTTTTCGATGGTTTATGGTCAAGTAACTCGCCAATTTAAAAAATGGGAAATGTACCTCGGCGTAGAAAATCTTTTTAATTTTACACAGTCCAATCCTATTATGGGGGCATCGGATCCGTTTGCTCGAGGTTTTGATGCAACGATGGTTTGGGGGCCTGTAGCGGGTCGAATGGTTTACACAGGATTACGTTATAAAATCAACTAAATAATACAGCTATGAAAAAGTTCATCTTAGTATCTGGAATGTTTTTTGCAATGTTTGGAACATTTGCACAAACGCAAGAGTCTAAAAAGACAAAAACAGAAGAGAAAAAAGAAGTGTATCAATGTCCAATGAAATGTGAGGGAACGAAAACCTATGCGAAAAAGGGGAAATGTCCTGCATGTACGATGGATTTGAAAGTGGTTAAAAAATAGGTTGTACCCTCGGGGTTAAAAATTATCAGATGAAATATTTATTATTCTTAATGCTCCTGCCTTTCGGGTTATTGGCAGGACCTTCACAAACCGTAAAGATTAAAACATCTGCGATTTGTGAGATGTGTAAGGAGCGTATCGAGAAGAATTTGGCATTAACGAAAGGAATCGAAAAGTCGGATTTGAATCTCGAGGATCAATCCAATATCACGGTGGTTTATAATCCGGAAAAGATAGATGTGGCGAAGATTAAGCAAGTTATTGCGGAAACGGGCTATGATGCCGATGAGGTCAAGTCGGTCAAGAAAAGTTATGACAAGCTCCCGAATTGCTGCAAAAAGTAGTTTAATAGCCATCCGTCAGTTGACGGATGGCTAATTTTTTATTTCTTCATGCTTAGGGCAATGCGTTTGCGCACTTCGTCCACCTCAGTCACGGTTACCATACCAACACGTGGATCTTTTACTTCAAACTGAAGCAAATCCGCCAACTCTCGGCGCATTTGCTCAGCTACACGGTCACTTCTTGCAAAATCTTTAGCCATTTTTAAAGTGTTCTTGCCACTTCAACAACTTCAAATACTTCTAGCATGTCGCCAACTTCGATGTCGTTGAAGTTCTTCAATGACAAGCCGCACTCAAAGTTTGATTTAACTTCTTTAACGTCATCTTTAAAGCGTTTCAATGAATCTAGTTCGCCCGTGTGAATCACAACATCACCACGCAACACACGCACCTTAGAGTTACGCTTAATCACACCGTCTAAGACGTAACAACCAGCAATCGCACCCACTTTAGAAATACGGAATACTTCACGGATTTCAACCAAGCCTGTTGCGCTTTCTTTCTTCTCTGGTGAAAGCATGCCACCTAGCGCTGCTTTAATTTCATCCACTGCTTCGTAAATGATGTTGTAGTAGCGAACATCCACACCCAATGAATCGACCAATTTGCGTGCACCTGAGTCAGCGCGCACGTTAAAGCCA
>CALLKB010000130.1 GCA_938008575.1 uncultured Cytophagaceae bacterium
ATATTTCGGGTTCTAGCGCATAGGATACCATCTTATCGAATTCTTCCACTTGTGGATTCATCACCATGATAGGTGTATAAATTCCATTATTTCGTAGATGGACGCCCTCGTCAGTATAAGCAACGGTTAAGTATTCGATTCCCTGTGTTTGGAGTATTTTGGCTATTTCTACCGCACCTGCACCATAGGCCTGTGCTTTCACCATGCCCATAATTTTGGTATTGTTACCGATGACTCCTCGGTAATAGCTTAAATTGTGTTGTAGGGCATCTAAATTGATTTCCAATTGGGTGCAATGGGTTTTGGTTTCCAATGCATTGACAATCTTCTCAAAGGCAAATTTTCGGGCACCTTTCAATAAGATTACAGAATCATGTAAACTTGTTAAATCCCCTGATTCGATGAGAGATTCCGCCGTTGGATAGGTATGGATTTGTTTGAAATGGTGCTTGTTGCGTTCTATTTGAATCCCTATCCCAATGATTTTTTCAACCTTTTGGTTTTCAATTAATTGGGCTATCTGCCGATAAAGTTCATCCTCTGCTATGCCAGTTTCAATAAAATCACTAATGATTAAAACTTTCTTTTTCTCTTCGTAGCGTTTATAAAGTGGAAGGGCCAATTTAAGTCCATCCAAGTCGTTGTTATAGGAATCATCAATCAGTTGGTTATTCCGCACACCCTCTTTGATTTCTAAGCGCATGGAAATGGGTTTGATTCCCATAGCTGCCATGGTAAGTTCTTCGTTGCTCATACCTAACACATGGGCCTGTATGAGGCAATGGCTTAGGTTTTCTAATGAAGCATCATCATGTAAATGGCTCTGTATGCTTAGAAATGGTTCTGATTGATTTCGTTTTTGGAATTTTAATTGACTGATTTTACCTGTTATTTTCCAATATACGTAGATAGATTGGTTGGGGTCGGTTGTACTCCAACTAATTAGCTCGCATTGCGGATTGTATTTCTGCATGGTCGCTATCACAATAGCGGAAGTAGCAGGTGTAGCCCGGTAAATGAGCTTTTTGGAATGGCGGAAAAGTTTTAGTTTTTCTTCCAATTTCTCGGCTTCAGTGGCAAAGTTCTTTCCGTGTGCCTCTCCAATATGTGTTAGGATGCCGAATTCGGGCCGAATGATGGATGCTAAGCGATCCATTTCTTGCTTCTGCGAAATACCTGCTTCGAAAATCCCGAGTTCATGTTGGGCTTTTATGCCCCATACAGAAAGTGGGACTCCAATTTGTGAATTGAAGCTCTTTGGACTTCTTACAACTTGGAATTTATGCTTCGTTAATGTATATAACCATTCCTTGCAGGTGGTTTTACCATTTGACCCCGTAATGCCCACAATAGGAAGTCCAAACGACATCCGATGTAAATGCGCAATATGTTGTAAGGTTTCAATGCAATTTGTGACAACCCAGATGGATGTGTTGGTCCAACTTTTAGCTTTTTCTGCCAAAGGGCCATTCCAAGCCGATTTTTCTACGATAAATTCTCGGACACCTTTGTGGTACAATGATTCAACGTATTGATGCCCATCGTGATGCAAACCCCTGACAGCGAAAAAAGCCGTGTCTTGGGGTTCATAGATTTGCCGACTGTCTAAACTGATGTAAGTCGATTTTAACTGAACGGGTTCGTTGGGGTAAATCATAGTTGCACATTGACCAAAAGACTAAAATACAAAAAGGCGAGGAAAAACTCCTCGCCTTTTAAAATTTATACGTATTGGCAATTATGCTTCTAGCGCCGCTACACCTGGTAAAACTTTACCTTCCATGTATTCCAATAATGCGCCACCACCCGTAGACACATAGGATACGCGATCTCCGTAACCTGCGTTATTTACCGCTGATGCTGAATCTCCACCACCAATTAACGAGAATGCACCATTTTCTTCGGTCGCTTTTACAACCGCATCTGCAATGGCATTTGTACCAATCGCAAAGTTCGGAAATTCAAAAACCCCCATAGGACCGTTCCAAAGGATCGTCTTCGATTTTGCGATGACATCTTGGAATAATTTTACCGATTCAGGACCGATATCTAAACCTTCCCAACCGTCAGGAATCTCACCACGACTAACTGTTTGACGGTTAGCATTGTTATTGAAATCATCTGCACAAACATTGTCAACTGGCATGATTAAATTAACTCCTTTGGCTTTTGCCTTTTCGATTAATTCTTTCGCTAATTCAACTTTATCAGGCTCTGAGATTGATTTACCAATTTTACCACCTTCTGCTAACGAGAATGTGTATGTCATTCCACCACCGATGATCAAGTTATCAACCTTGTCCAATAAACGTTCGATGATTAAGATTTTATCTGAGATTTTTGAACCTCCCATGATTGCCGTGAATGGACGCTCTGAATATTCAAGAATCTTCTGTGCGTTTTCAAGTTCAGCTTGCATGACATATCCTGCAACTTTCTCTGTAAAGAACTTACCCATAACGGCTGTTGAAGCATGTGCACGGTGTGCTGTACCAAATGCATCATTCACCCAAACATTTCCTAAACGAGCTAATTTTTGCGCAAAACCTTCGTCACCTTTTTCTTCTTCTTTGTAGAAACGTAAGTTTTCCAACAATAAGATTTCTCCTGGTTGAAGTGATGCTGCTAATTCAACGGCATCGTCTCCAATGCAATCGGTTGCAAATTTTACTTTTACTCCGAATACCAAAGATAGGGGAGTAACTAAGTGTTTCAATGAGTATTTCTCTGTTGGACCATCTTTCGGTCTTCCCAAATGTGACATCAAAATTGCCGAACCACCATCAGAAAGTATCTTCTGAATCGTAGGAATGGTTGCTTTGATACGCGTATCATCTGTAATTTCAAATCGCTCATTAAGAGGTACGTTGAAGTCAACACGAACTAATGCTTTTTTGCCAGCAAAGTTGAAATTTGAAACCGTTTGCATAAATTTTGTTTCGTTAGAGTGGTGTGATATGCCCAACAAATATTAGGCCTACAAATATAACATCATTTCTGAAATTGTTGAAAAAATCTAATTTTCTGTTGAAAATTTTGAAATTTATACTCAAATAGTCCTATTTTAGGGTAAAATTTATTCGCAAAATTCATGGAGAGCGCTGAACCTTCCAATTTTTCTCCAACTTATTATTGGGATTACTTTCAATATGTTTTGCGATATGTGGATAAGCATTATAAAAATTTGCTAAATCCTTCCGAATCCGAATTTATTACTTCCTTTCATTCCCTTTCTTTTGGTGGACAATGCCTCTACCTTCGCTTGTCGGGAAGGAGTGTCACTTGGTTTAATCGATCACAATTAAACTATGCCGAAATCGATTCCATGGATTTGGTTATTGAAGAATTGATTTCCAAAGGCTTTATCGGTGAATATAACGAAGTCGTTTATACCCCTGCAATTTTGCATGTAATGACAAAGCAAGCCTGTGTTAATCTCATTAAAGATATTTCAACAAGTAAAGAATCGTTCAAAGCTTTATCCAAGCAGGCTTTGGTGGATTTGTTAGTCGGCCAACCACTGAGCCAATCCTTTCAAACAAGTGATTGGATAAAACCCTTGCAATTGGAAATGTATCATTTCTGTTCATTTCTATTTTTTGGTAGTAAGAATCGGGATTTGAAGGAATTTGTGGTCAGGGATTTAGGGCACCGACAATACGTTGAGGTCGCTGAAGATGATTTTCAACCCTATTTTACCACTCGGAAAGAAATTGATGACAAGTGGCAGTTGAGTCTTTGGCGCGAATGGTTTTATGAGCAACAGGATCAATTGGATCCGGGCCATTTGAAAGCGTCGTTATTCGAGTCCATTATTCCGATGGCCCATGATTTGTCGGAATTAGCGATTCCTGCCTATGAGCGCTTATTGTTTCAAGTGGGTCGTTTTCTAGAAAGGCAAAACTATTTGCCGGATGCCTTAGAAGTTTTTGAGTTGGCAGGTTCCGCCCAAGCATTGGAGCGGCGGGTGCGTATTTTGGCCAAATTAAAACGCTTGGATGAAGCCATTCAATGGGCTGAATTTGGTCAATTGCATGTGGAGAACCCGACTGAATTACACTTTTTTCAAGATTTTTTAGCTCGGCAGGCATCGAAAAAACAAGTCAAACAGGTGACAGGCCGATTGAAAAAGGCGGCGAAAATTGAAATTGATGGTTCCTATCAGGGTAGCGTGGAACAGGGGCTCATTGATTATTATGCAGAGCAGGGCTATTATTCTGTATTTTCCGAAAATGGAGTTTGGAAGAATATTTTAGGTTTGCTCACTTGGGAATTAATTTTCACAGATCGCAGCGTAGGTTTTCATCATCCCTTTCAATATGCCCCTACCATTGATTTTACGCAAGTAAATCCGGAAAGGTTCTCGGAATTAATGGATTTACTCCATGATCGTTCGCAGGTTTTAGCGCACATGCGTAGTGTCGCCGAGCAGCATCAGGGTGTTATTAATCCTTTGGTGGATTGGGTGTATTTCAATTGGGAGTTAATAGAACGTGTATTGGAATGTGTGGAGGTCAATGCGCTCCAACAAGTCCTAACACTCATGTGGTCACGTTTATCTACGCATGCGAAAGGTTTTCCTGATTTATTTATCAAACGTGGCGACGAATACGCTTTTGTTGAAGTGAAGTCTCCCAACGATCATTTATCGGCTATACAGCATTTTTGGCATGATTCTTTTGCAGAATTGGGTATCCCGGTTTCATTGATTCGCGTTGTTTGGAAATAAATTTTTGTTAATTGCTTGACAAGCTTTCGAAAAAAATATACCTTTTCAATGAATCTAAAACGTTCTGTTTTTCGGTGGCTTTGCTAAGATTCCCAAAGCATCTATTCACCCTTTAAATTTAATGATTATGAAAGTGCAAGTACACGCCATTCACTTCAGTGCTGATCGTAAATTGTTGGATAGCATTCAAGCTAAGTTGAATAAATTAGAAACTTTTTATGATCGAATAACCGGAGGCGAAGTATTTTTAAAATTAGCCAAAGGCGAAGGTAAAATGCGCGAAAAAATGTTGGAAATTAAGATTGCCGTGCCGGGTGCTATTTTGTTTGTTAAAGAAACCGCACGCTCGTTTGAAGAAGCCTTGGATTTAGCATTGAATGCTCTAGCTGAACAAATCAAACGGTTCAAATCTAAAATCAATCAAGTCAAAACGGATAAGCTCAGTCTTTCCATCGAATAAAATGAAAAAGCGCCCCAATCGGGGCGCTTTTTTTGTTACAGTATTCCTAGTAAATCTTTAAACTGGAATCCATCTTGCAGACGTTCTTTGCCCAATTTGTGATGTTCCGCTAGGGCCCACAGTACAAACTCCCCAACAAAATATCGATCCTTCGCAGAGGTCTCTGGTTGGTATTTCGAAACCAATGCCTTCAGCGGTTTTAATTCGTCTAAAGTTGACTGGTAATCTTTGTCCGTTGATTCATCATATAACACAATGCCTCCATCGGAAAATACTGCCTCTAGCAAGTTACTGTAAGGACTATCTTCGATTTTCTTGCTTAGCTTTTCGATTTTAGGAAATAAGCCTGGAAGGAATGTTTTGATGGCTTGCCCAATCAGTTGTTCGGCAACAAATGCTGCACCTTCTTGTTCGCCTTCATAAACTAATTCCACCTTTCCTGTGATAGCTGGGATAATACCCATAAAATCGGCTAAACGAACTGTGGTATGTTTTTCCTTATTGAGCAATGCGCGTCGTTCGGCGGTGCTGACTAAGCTCTCCAACATAGAAATGCTCATACGAGCACTCACTCCACTTTTATGGTCAATGTACTCGCTTTGTCGGGCTTCAAAGATGATTTGCTCCAACAAATCATATGCTAAATTTGGGATATATACACGATCGCTTTGTGCAACATTGATGCGTGCCTCTTGGCTTGAAATCTTCCGAGCAATTGCGATGCTCTCTGGATAATGAGTTAAAATTTGAGATCCAATCCGGTCTTTCAAGGGTGTCACAATGCTTCCTCTGTTTGTATAATCTTCCGGATTCGCTGTGAAGATGAATTGTACATCAAGCGGTAAACGCAATTTGAATCCACGGATTTGAATGTCACCTTCTTGTAAAATATTGAATAGGGCAACTTGGATACGTGCTTGTAAATCAGGGATTTCATTGATGACGAAAATACAACGATTCGCCCGTGGAATCATACCGAAATGAATGACCCTGTCATCCGCATAGGAAAGTTTTAAATTGGCCGCCTTGATCGGATCCACATCGCCAATTAAATCAGCAACGGTTACATCAGGTGTTGCTAATTTCTCCGCAAAACGATCATTTCGATGTAGCCAAGCGATGGGTGTTTGGTCGCCATGTTCTTCAATCAAATTGATGGCAAAGCGGGAGATGGGATTTAAGGGGTCATCATTGATTTCAGAACCTGCTACATAGGGAATATATTCATCTAACAGATTCATCATTAAACGAGCCAAACGTGTTTTTGCTTGACCACGTAATCCCAACAAGTTAATGTTATGACGCGATAAGATCGCGCGTTCTAACTCAGGAATGACCGAATTTTCAAATCCATGTACACCCTCAAATACCGTCGTTCCGGCCTCCATGTGCTTGATGAGATTATCGCGTAATTCATCTTTGATGGATTTACTTTGGTAGCCTGAAGCCTTTAATTCTCCTAAATTCTTAATCATCTTATTTGAGTCTTTTCTTTCTATTCGTTTCGTAATCTTGAAATATCATTTCCCCTAAGCCACGAAGGCCCGTGTAAAACGCTTTTCCTTGGTTGGCTTCCGTGAATTTATCCACAAATTGTTGGAGATACGGATCCCTTGCAATCATAAATGTCGTAATGGGAATATGTAATTTTCTAGCCTGCGCCGCCTGGGTGTAACATTTCTCCGTCACGTAGGGATCAAGGCCGTTGCTATTCATGTAATAGGTGCCATCCTTTTCACGCACGCAGCTCGGTTTCCCGTCGGTAATCATAAATATCTGTTTATTGGTATTTCGCTTGCGTCGTAAAATATCCATGGCCAACTGCAATCCTGCGACGGTATTAGTGTGGTAAGGTCCTACTTTTAGGTAGGGGATATCTTTGATGGAAATGCTCCACGCATCGTTGCCGAATACGAGTATATCAATGGTGTCTTTCGGATAGCGGGTAGTGATTAATTCAGCCAAAGCCATCGCCACTTTTTTTGCGGGAGTAATCCGATCTTCACCATATAAAATCATCGAGTGGCTGATATCAATCATCAAAACCGTACTCATTTGAGATTTATATTGCGTGTCTTCAACGACTAAATCATCTTCCGTTAATTCAAATTCTCCAATTCCGTGGTTGATTTGCGCGTTTTTAAGGCTTTCAGTCAGGGATATTTTTTCTAAGCTGTCTCCAAAGTGATAGGACCGGAATTCGCCAGTCAACTCATCGCCTTGGCCTGATGCTTTGGTTTTGTGATTTCCTGCGCCACTTTTATTAAGGTTGCCGAAGATATTTTCTAGGGCCGTTTGTCGGATCGCTCGTTCGGTTTTAGCCGTAATGCCTATTCCAGAACCCCCATTTTCGTCGATTTCTTCGCGGATATAGCCTTTGGCTTTTAAGTCTTCGATGAAATCTTCAATCGTGTAATTTTCATCCGTTAATTCATACTCTTTATCCAATTCACGCAGCCATTCGATGGCTTCATCAAAATCGCCGGAAGTATGGGTGATGAGTTCTTTGAAAATTCCGAAGAGCTTATCAAAAGGCGAAACGCTTTTTTCTTCGAATTCTTTGAAATAAAAACCTTTTTTGCCCGTTGTGCTCATGTTCTTCTTAACTCAATAACGCCTAAATTTGTTCAAATAAAGCCAAATTTATGTCATAAAAAAAGGTGCTCTTTGGGGGAGCACCTTTTCCTTATCGATTTGGAGATTAAATTCCGAATGCCGATTTAACTGCATCTACGTAATCTAATTTTTCCCATGTAAACAATTCCACTTCTTTCGTAACTTTTTGTCCAGCTGGTCCGTTGAATGTTTTCGTTACGACTTCGTTCTTACGTCCCATGTGGCCATAAGCAGCGGTCTCAGAATAGATCGGGTTACGTAATTTCAAGCGTTGCTCGATGAAGTATGGACGCATATCGAAAATAGCTTCCACTTTACGAGCGATTTCACCGTCTGTTAAGTCAATTTTTGCAGTACCATACGTATCGATGAACAAGCCACATGGTTTTGCAACGCCAATTGCATAAGAAACTTGAACTAATACTTGGTCACATAATCCTGCAGCTACCAAGTTTTTGGCAATGTGACGCGTTGCATAAGCCGCTGAACGGTCAACTTTTGAAGGATCTTTTCCAGAGAATGCACCACCACCGTGCGCACCTTTTCCACCATAAGTATCTACGATGATTTTACGGCCTGTTAAACCTGTATCTCCGTGCGGTCCTCCGATTACAAATTTGCCCGTTGGGTTAATGTGATAAGTAATCGCATCATTGAACAAAGCTTGCAATTCAGGCTTTAATTTTGCCATCACGCGAGGAATAACAATTTCAACGATATCCTTTTTGATTTTGGCTAACATCTCTGCTTCCGTAGCAAAATCATCATGTTGCGTTGAAACTACAATGGTGTCAATACGTTGTGGTGTATGATCGTCACTGTATTCGATCGTTACCTGCGATTTCGCATCCGGACGTAAGTAGCCAATTAAATTAGGCTCATTATTACGAATATATGATAGTTCTTGTAAGATTTTGTGTGCCAAATCCAATGCCAAAGGCATGTAGTTTTCTGTTTCTTTTGTCGCGAAACCAAACATCATTCCTTGGTCACCTGCACCTTGCTCTTCCGGTTTTGCCCGGTCAACACCTTGGTTGATGTCGGCAGATTGCTCATGAATAGCAGATAAAATACCGCAAGAATTAGCTTCAAACATGTATTCAGCTTTGGTATATCCGATTTTACGAATCACTTCACGTGTAATCGCTTGAACATCTAAATAGGTTGTCGTATTTACTTCACCCGCTAAAACCACCTGACCAGTTGTTACTAAGGTTTCACAAGCAACTTTAGATGTAGGGTCAAAGGCCATGAAATGGTCGATTAACGCATCTGAAATTTGGTCAGCTACTTTATCGGGATGTCCCTCGGATACTGATTCTGAAGTAAATAGATAAGCCATTGATTGTTTCTTTAAATGTTAAAAAATCGTGCAAATTTAAGATTAATATCTCGGGTCGGCAACCATTTATTAGTAAAAGGTTGGCCGTTTGAATACAATTTTGAAGAAGGCTTTCATGAAGGGCCAAGTAGGCACGCTGGTCATTAAGCGCAAATCTTCCCAAATGTTTGTTTGTTCATCCAGGAAGCGAAGCATCGTCTGAGCCGAATTCTTTTGAAACAATTTCTCAAACACCGTGCTACCTTTCACTTGTTGGTCTACCAAGACCTGAATGAAAATGCGGTCAAGTAATATTTTAAATCGTTTTTGATGAATAGCATGTGCGTTCTTGTTGTCCGATTCCAATTGGCCCACCAACTTTTTCAATAGCACTTGAGTCCGTTTAAATGAATATCCTGTACTCGCTTTGACGAAACCACCTGATGTGCCGATTTTAATGATTTTTTGATGCAAGTTTTGCGGGATCGCTACATAATTCATCGGAATAATGCCTTTTTCGCTTCCCTTTATTTCATAGTCATCGTCACTCAAGCCATAATAGGCGAGTAGGTAAGCTTTGATTTGTGCCAAATAGGCCTTCTCATCCAATAATTCACCTGAAAAAAAAGTATGTTCAAACAAGGCATTTCTCGTGCTGGTAGGCAATACATACATGAACTCACAGGCATTCGTAAAGGCAATTCGGAAATCGAATAAGGTTGCTTTGTTAGGATCAAAGAGTGGAAAATTCGTCTCGATGCTAAGTCCTACAAAATGTTGTTTTAGTTCTTTGGGATTTGTTAAATCACAAGGGTAGGGGCTAACGCTGTCAAAAATCTTTTCAGTCGCTTCGAAACGCCCTTTATCCGTAAGCACTTGAGCGAATTTTCCTTGGAAGTTAAAACCTTCAATTCTCGCCTGAATGAATTCGAATTTAGGGTTCTGATGAAGCTTTTCCTGAATTGCTTTTGTCCAAGTTCCACTTTCAATTTTCCGATAAACAAAGGGGGCAATCGTTAAATTGAGATTTTTGTTGGCAAAGGAATTAACTTCTAATTGTCCCCAACTATGTTCCGCAAAAACATCAAAAGGATGTGCTTCATCGCTCCAATAACTCCATGTTTTGGTTGCTTCATTACCCTGATCCAAGATTAAAATGCGCTCATATGTGAGCGAACTTTCGGATAAGTAATAAGCGAGTGAAAGTCCCGCCATACCCCCACCAGCGATGATGTAGGTATATTGTTTGGGATTTTCAATCGCTTCGTTAATCATTAGATATGTCTTTCAGCATGGTAGCTAGAGCGTACCAATGCCCCAGATTCTACATAAGCTAAGCCACGCTTTAGGCCCTCTTCTTTGTACATGGCAAATTTGTCGGGGTGTATCCATTCGATCACCTCATGGTGCATTTTCGTAGGCTGTAAATATTGCCCTAAGGTTAATACATCCAATCCATTCGCTACTAAATCATCCATTGCTTGGAATACCTCCTCTTGGGTTTCACCTAAACCTAGCATGATGCCTGATTTATTCCGTTTTCCAAATTCTTTCGTGCGTTTGATTTGTTCTAAACTACGTTCGTATTTTGCTTGTGGACGAACATAACGGTATAATCGTGCAACAGTTTCCATGTTGTGAGAAACCACTTCTTGTCCCCCTTCAATCATACGAATTAATGCATCCCAATTTGCCTTAACATCCGGAATTAAAGTCTCAATCGTCGTTGCAGGTGTTGTTTCCTTCACGGCTCGAACGGTTTGGTACCAAATTTCAGCACCTTTATCTTTTAGTTCATCGCGGTTAACCGATGTGATTACCGCATGTTTTACTTGCATCAAACGGATGGCCTCTGCTACTCGACGAGGTTCGTCTTCGTCATATTCTTGCGGTCTGCCAGTAGCCACCGCGCAAAACGTACATGATCGCGTACAAACATTCCCTAAAATCATGAAGGTAGCAGTGCCTTCGCCCCAGCATTCGCCCATGTTTGGGCAATTTCCAGATTGGCAAATGGTATGCAATTTATATTCATCCACGAGTTTACGCACCTTGGTATAACTTTCACCAATAGGTAATTTGACACGAAGCCAATCAGGTTTACGATTTGCAGGTACGGGATTTACTTGAGGTAATTCAATCATTTGATAGGCGTTTTAATGACTCTTTCCAAAGAAAAATGTCAGGTATCCGGTCGTATAAACACCGCGACCCTCGGTTTGGTTTAACATTTCGATTGGTTTTGTAAAATAATCCAAACAAAATCCGAGCTCCAAGCTCATGTGGTTTTGCTTAAAGGATTCCAATTCAAGGTTTAAAGCGGATTTTACGTGCCATCCGGGTACAGGCTTGACTTCTGAAAATCCATTTAAAAAACTCGCATCGCCGATGATAAATGCCTTAGGATAGGAATTGTCTAAGGTTTTAGCATAAGGTACAGCTAAGGTTGTCGTTTGTGTGGTGGCAGTATTTGTGTAAGAAATATCAACGTAATAAGGCTTCTGCAATCCAATACTAGGACCTGTAGTGAAAATTCCTTTTAACGCGGGCCCTCCCTCTGCAGATTTCTGTAGTAAAGTCCATCTTCGTCCGTATTCCGGGCGGATAACAATTAATTGATTGAGTTTTCCTTCGATATAGGACCGACCATTGTATGAATATGGGGAGGTGAATTCCCGATAATCCTTGATGATGTCTGCATCGATTTGGGCAAATGATTGGCTTTTACCTTCATTTAACCAATATCTTCGGAAACTAAATCCGCCAATAATTCCTGAATTTGTTGTCGTACTAATTCCGATTGCCCAGGTACTCGTTAGTTTCTCTGAGGGCAGTTTCGTTTGCTTACTAGGCGTTTGTTTGCTCGGTATTTGCAGGGTACTTTCTGCCGACGTCGATTTCCTTTGGGCCCATGAGCTCAAGGAAATAAATAGGCAAGAAAGAAAGAAGCAGTACCGCATATTTTTTTTACAAAAAAGGTTTGATTTCATCCATAGCAATGTCCCAATGGGTTGCGGAATAGCTGCATTTTCCATGGTTAATCACCAAGACTTGTGGCGATTGATGTTCCACACCAAATTTTTCAGCAATAGCCCCAGAAATAGGACGATATGCAATTAAATCAAGGTAATAAGCTGGGCTTTCTTCTGCATCCCAAGCACGTTCTAAACGACTTAAAGCCGTAGAAGAAATGGAGCAACGGGTGCTATGTTTGAAGATCAAGGTAGGCTTCGTTTCCGAAAGGTGAACAATTTCTTCGAGTTGGGCTTCAGTAGTTAGGGGAATCCATTGCATTTGTTGAGGCAGATTGCTGCTTATTTAGTAATTTTATTGATTCAACATCAAATTTAGTAAAAACTTGATAGTTTGCTTGTATTCTTTTGCCTTGTTTTTATACCGACAATTAGTCAGGCTTGTTTCCTATGTGAAGCCTAAAGCTCAATTGTGGAATGAAGGGCAAAATTCGGTTTGGGAAGGCTTGGAAAAAGCTTTGTCCCACAATACTCGGCCGGTAGTTTGGTTTCATACCGCCTCTTTAGGTGAATATGAACAGGGGAAACCTGTCATGGAGGCTTATCGAGCTCAATATCCCGACCATTTTATCTTAGTAACTTTTTTTTCACCCTCCGGATATGAGGTACGGAAAAATGCTAAAGACATTGATTTTGTCAGTTATTTGCCTTTAGATGGGGCTCAGACCAGCGAACGTTTCCTTCATCTCGTGAAACCGAAGGTGGCGATATTTGTCAAATATGAATTATGGTATTTTTATTTGCGTGGACTTCGGAAGCGAAGCATTCCCACGATTTTGATCTCAGCCATATTTCGACCTAATCAAGTGTTTTTTGCTTGGTATGGAAGGTTTTTCCGTTCGCTATTAACGTGCTTTACTCAGATTTTTGTGCAAGATGCTTCCTCGAAGGCTTTATTGGATGGAATAGGTTTGGAGCAAGTGCAAGTAGGTGGAGATACCCGATTCGACCGTGTGGTGCAGCATTTGCGTCATCCCAAACCCTGGTCGGTGTTAGATCAATTTATTGACAATCGGGCATTTATGGTGCTCGGTTCTGTGTGGCAGGCCGATATGGATGTCTTGATTCCGTTAATTAATTCGAAAGAATTTCCGTTTCAATGGGTCATTGTTCCGCATGAAATTCATGCAGATGAAATGAAACGATGGGAATCTGCGATTCAATTGCCCGTTCAATATTCAAAAGATGCAGCCGTTTCTGGGGCGCAAGTTTTGATTGTCAATGAAGTGGGTTATTTAGCCCAGATTTACCGTGGAGCTTCTTTTGCTTATATCGGAGGAGCCTTTGGTGCTGGATTGCACAATACCTTGGAGGCGAGTGTGTATGGGCCAACGGTATTTTTTGGAAATAAAAATTACACTAAATTTAAAGAAGCGCGGGATTTGGTCGAATTTGGTTTGGCCTATCCGATTGAAGATACAGTAAGCCTAACGAATAAAATGCATGAGATTTATGATGCCGAGGACGTGTTTGTGAATAAACAAGTTCAGGCGCGTACATTCGTAGCGCTTCAAGCCGGTGCAACTCAAAAAATTATGAATTACCTGAACGAAAAGCCATGGAATTAAATAAAGGTCTCATCATGCGATCAACGGGTTCCTGGTATGAAATTCGTTCGGAATCTGGGAAGGTTTTTGCTGGCCGACTGAAAGGTAAGTTCAAATTAAAAGGTCCGAAAACATCGAATCCCATTGCGGTAGGGGATCATGTTTTGTATGCCGTGGAAGATGCAGCAAATGAGACGGTGGTGATTGAAGAGATTCTTCCTCGGACCAATTACATTATTCGGAAGTCGGTGCATAAGACCGCGCAAGGGCAGTTGATGGCGGCAAATGTTGACCAAGCGATTTTCGTGATGACCCTGAAATCTCCGAAAACATCCTTAGGCTTTTTGGATCGATTTTTAGTAACTGCGGAGGCTTTCCGTATTCCGGTTCAAATTGTATTCAATAAAATGGATTTACTCACTGAAGCTGAACAAGATCAGGTGTTTGAATATGCCGCATTATATCAAGAACTAGGTTATGGTATCTTGTTTACCTCCATTCCGGCGAATCAAGGCGTGGAGGAATTTAAAGCCATTTTTCAGAACAAGGTTTCCTTATTAGCGGGCCATTCTGGCGTAGGGAAATCTAGTTTAATGAATTTAGTCGCTCCGGGATTACAAATTAAGACCAAAGAGATTTCGGATTTTGCCCAAAAGGGGGTTCATACGACAACCTATTCTACCATGTGGGAAATGAATCCGGGGACCTATTTGATTGATAGTCCTGGGATCAACGAGATGGGTGTGTTTGAAATGGAAAAATCAGAATTAGCCCATTATTTCCCTGAAATGCGTGCGTTGCTTGGGGATTGTAAGTTTAATAATTGCCTTCATTTATCTGAACCAGCTTGTGCCGTTCGCAAAGCCGTCGATGAAGGTGAAATCGCGACCAGTCGCTATTTAAGTTATTTGAGTATTTTCGACAATGAAGACAACCGACGCTAATTTATGGGGGATTGATTTGGGCGGCACCAAGATCGAGTGTGCTGTCTTGAATGCTTCGAATCCTGTTGAAGTCTTAATTCGTGAACGCATCGATACTGAAGCGAGTCTGGGATATGAACATATCTTAAGCCAAGTGAAATTATTGGTTGATCGAGTGGCGTCCCTTTTAGGGCAGGCTCCCACGCAGATAGGGTTTGCTACGCCCGGTGTTCTGAATCCTCATACACAAACGATGAAGAATTGCAACACCGTTTGCATGAATGGGAAACCCATGGCTGCGGATTTAGCTGCTATTTTGCAATGTGAGGTGAAGCTTGCGAATGATGCGAATTGTTTTGCTCTTGCTGAAACCTTGCTTGGTGCGGTTCAGGATGTTAATCCGAATGCCGAAATGGTTTTTGGAATCATCATGGGAACGGGTGTCGGCGGTGGATTGGTTGCCCATGGAAAAGTTATTAATGGCCTGCATGGCATCGGTGGCGAGTGGGGACATAATATTTTAGATGAAGAAGGCCCTGCCTGTTATTGTGGGAAGTCGGGCTGCGTAGAACATGTCATCTCAGGCCCAGCTCTCGAAGCGTTTTATGCGCATCTAACGGGTTCTGCCAAACGTATGCCCGAGATTATGCGACTATATGAAGCCAAATCAGATTCGGCTGCAACAGCTACGGTCGAACGCATGTTGGAGAATTTCGGTCGGGCTGTTTCTACATTAATCAATGTCAT